>VGIQ01000098.1 GCA_016867835.1 Calditrichota bacterium
CAATGACTGGTAATTGACCAGATTCCCGTTATGGGACATCGCAATCGGGCCGGAGCGGGTTTCGACGAGCAGCGGCTGGACATTCTGAGCGCTCGAAGGTCCGGTCGTCGAATAGCGGTTATGCCCGATGGCATGCTCGCCCGGCAGCCGACTCAGCATTTCGCGATCCCGGAAGACATCCGCCACCAGCCCGGTGCCGGCGTGCCGCGAGAGTTCCCTGCCATCCGAAGCGACAATGCCGGAGGCCTCCTGACCGCGATGCTGCATGGCATAGAGGCCGAGGTAGCAGAGATTGGCAGCCTCCGGCAGACCGGTTACGCCGACAACGGCGCAGTTCGGACGGGCAGTGTCATTGGTAACTCTCAAATCGAACCTGGTATTGGAAATTGACCTGCTCTCGTTACCCGACTCAGATCGGCTTCACATCGAACCCATAGAGATGCGCATCGACGAAGGCATCGACCATCGCGAGAATGATCATCCCGGCTAAATACCAGCCGAGACGGTTGCGATCTTCGCGGTATATGGCCGCAATATCGCTCCGTCCCATTCGGGCATTGGCGGCGCGCAATTGATCCTGCCGGTAAATGCCGTAGATGAATGCGGCTTCCGCTCCGCCATAGATCACGGCCTTTAAGGGCTGTCGGTTGTAGGATTGTCCCCAACCCGGCAAGGCCAGAGAACGGAGCGCAGCACCTGTTGGCGAAGGACGAAATGGCTCTGGGGCGGGCTGGGTGGGGGCTGCGAAGATCGCCTCGCTGATCCTGGACGTCTGAGCAACGCTATGCCCCACTCCAACAGCCATTAGACCAAGGCCCAGTATCCCCAAACTTATGCCTGAAGCCCGGAGCCTGAACCCCCTTAGACCACCGCGGCGACGCATTCGATCTCAACCAGGGCACCCTTGGGCAGCGCTGCTACCTGAACGGTGCTGCGGGCTGGGGGCTTGTCATTAAAGAACTTCGCATAGACCGCGTTGACGGCTGTGAAGTCATTGATATCAGAGAGGAAGATCGTCGTCTTGAGCATCTTGTCAAGGTTCGAAAGCCCGGCATCGAGGACTGCGCTGAGATTCTTCATCGCGCGCTCGGTCTGGGCTTCGACACCGGTCGCTAGTTCACCGGTCGCCGGATCTATTCCTATCTGACCGGCACAGAAGATGATACGTCCCTCGTGGACGACGCCCTGACTATAAGGACCGATTGCCGCCGGCGCTTCGGTCGTTTCGATTACCCGCTTCATTCTGCCTCCTTCCTGGCTGGGGGTGGTGATGGCAACTCTTCGAACTTAGCATCCTCGATCTCCGGTTCGGCAAAGGGCGGAATCGGAGCCCTCGGCTGACCCGGGGCTCGTCGGGGAGCGGTTCGTCCCGACACAAAAGTCCGGGCGAGTATCCTCCATAATAGCAAAAACAAAAAAAAGAGCGAAAGGAATCGGAGCACTTCATTCCTCCGGATTCAAATATACCGTCCCCGCCCGGGCTGACCGCACCGCCTCGACGAGCCGGTTTCGGTGTGCGTTGTTCCTGACAAAGTCTATCCGCGCTGCATTCACAATCAGGAGCGGAGAGTGCTCCCAGTGTATGAAATAGCGGTTGTAGGCTTCGGTCAGTTCCTGCAGATAGGCGAGGTCTATCGACTTCTCATACGGAATGTCGCGGATCCGGATATTTTGCAAGAGTCGTTCCGGTGGCACCTGAAGATAGACGACGAGGTCGGGACGCGGGACATCGGTGTCGAGTGCACTGGCGAGTCGTTGATAAAGATCAAACTCCCGGTCTTCGAGGTTGAGTGCAGCAAATATGCGGTCCTTGTCGAAAAGGTAGTCGGCGATCACCGGCCGACTCCAGAGGTCGCGCTGCTTAAGTTCCGACATCTGCCGGTGGCGCGACAAGAGAAAGGTGATCTGAGTTTGCAGTCCCCACCGGTGCGGATCGCGATAGAAGTCCGCCAGGAACGGATTGGCCGTCGGTTCTTCAAGCACGAGATCGGCTTCGAGTTCCTCCGCCAGGAACCGTGCAAGGGTTGTCTTGCCAACGCCGATCCCGCCTTCGACGCTTATTATGCTGCCGGGCTGCAGACTCATAAATGCTCCCTTAAGGGGTGAAGGGCCTTATCCAACCGCTATCGGGACACTCTTGTAGCGCCTGCCGAACGGTCCTGCCGGAGCCTGGGATTAACACATCCGGCGCAAGGTCCGCAAGCGGCAACAGGGCGAAGCGCCGCTCAAGAAGACGCGGATGCGGCACCGAAAGCTGCAAGGAGTGGATGATCCGATTGCCGTAAAGCAGAATGTCGAGATCGAGTGAACGTGGTCCCCAATGGAGGTTATCCGGACGACGTCCAGCCAGCCGTTCGATGGCTCGCAGTTCACTTAATAACGCGGCGGGCGCGAGGAGCGTTTCCAACTCAACAGCAGTATTGAGGAATGGGCTCTGCCTTACCGGTCCCCATGGTTCAGTTTCATAGATCGGTGCCAGGGTGACCCGGTCATTGGATGACACTCTCTTCAAGCACTCCAGCGCGTAGGCAATCTGAGCTGCCCGATCTCCCATGTTCGATCCGATGCCGACGTAAGCGACACTTCCCGGTCGATCCCCGGATTCTCCGGCCGGAATCTCCATTACTTTTGCCTCCGGCGCAGGATCTCGACTTCGGCGCCTCCGGCGACATCAAAGAGCGGTGGACTCATTTTGCGCACGACTACCCTGACGAAGTCCATACTTGATTCGACAAGGACGCGATCGGCGATCTCCTCTGCCAATGCTTCCAGGAGGTGCTTACGCGGTCCGGTTATAACCTCTGTCGCGATGCGATGCATAACAGCATAGTCGAATGTGCTGCCGGGGTCATCGCTCTGTCCGGCATCACACAGGTCGCTTCGCACTTCGAGATCGACTTCTATTGCTTGCTCCTGTGATGCTTCTTCATCCGTGACCCCATGCCTTCCAGCAAGCCGTATCCTGTTGAGACGAATGGCGTCGGGAGGCAGATCATCAATTATGAGTCCTCTTCTCAAGCCGGCGCTTTCACCCCTGTAGCCCGCTAACGAAACCGGACACGCCATCCTTTAGTCCGGTCAGGTCATAGCCTCCTTCGAGAAGCGCTATCACCCGGCCATTAGAGTGACGTTCAGCAAGGTCCCGTATCCGCTCGCCCATCATCTGGTATCCGGCACCAGTGACTCTCATCCCACCCAATGGATCGCGCCAGTGAGCATCGAATCCGGCCGAGACCAGGATGAATTCAGGCACAAAGTCATCAATCGCCGGGATAATTTCCCGCTCATACGCGACCTGATAGACGTCATCATCGGAACCGGCTGGTAATGGAAGATTTAAGGTCCGTCCCAGACCTTTTCCGGCACCACGATCTTCGCGCATACCTTTGTGATACGGAAAGAGGTTGTCGCGGTGGATACTGATGAAGAGCACCGTCTCATCCTTCCAAAATACTGCTTCGGTACCATTCCCGTGATGGACGTCGAAGTCGATGATCGCGATCCGGCTAATACGGTGTTCTACCTGTAGATAGCGCGCCAGGACGGCGATATTATTGAAGAGGCAGAATCCCATGGGCCGGTCGGCGAGAGCGTGATGCCCGGGGGGACGGACAAGAGCAAAGCCTTTGGTATTTTGGAGAATGGATCTTGGATTTTGGAATTGAGATGCAAGAGTCGAGTCCTGGCGGAGCATCCAGTCGGCGAGCGAGAGTCCGGCACCGACGGCATTGAGTGCCGCATCCCAGGTCGCCGTTCCGACGTTCGCCTCCATCGCAGGGATATATTCTCCCCCGGACTGGCAGAGCCGCCGCATTGCTTCGATATAACCGGGTCTATGAACCAACGCGATTTCGGCTGGGTCGGCTTCACGCGTTTCAAGTTGGAGCACGACTTCATCCGGCAGCGCTGATCTAACGCCTTCCAAAGCGGCGCCGATCCGATCCGGACGCTCAGGGTGACCCGGTCCGGCATCGTGGTTAAGGCAAGCAGTGTGGGAAGCGAGGCAAATCACGTTACAGTCGTCAGACCGGGCCGTTGTCCGACGGCTGCGAGACAACGCCGTCGTATGATGCGATGTCCAACTCTGACATTCAAACTCAATATACGCCTCTCGCATGGGGTCGGCAAGTTAGCAGTCCGCCTCCCATACCGCTTCCCTGCTCAAATAAGTCCCTCAATTTCCTATAGTCCAAAGCCGGTCTTGCGCTCGATGCTAAATGATTCTCGCGATGAGTAAGTTGCCCGGAATGTCGCCCGGAGGCTATACCTGCCGCTCGGCAAACGTTTGCCCACATCATAGGACGCTGGCAAAGTCGGCAGCGGCTTCCCTCCCGGCAACTGCGCAGGCACCATTAAGTTCCAGAAGAACTGCACTTTCCCGGCATCGAAGCGGCGGTTCTCCATCAGTCGCGCGATAAACCTCCCGGCAGCGTCTTCGACATCGACATCGACCAACGCCGGTTCGGTCAGGAAGAAGGAGACCCTAAGGTCCCGCCAGATCGAATCGCTCACTACAGTGGCTTGCAAGTCCCTCACATCGACGCCGACCCAGAGATACTGCGCGCCCGGCCGTTCGGCTACGAATATCTGTCCGAACCTGCGGTATAGTGCAATCCCGCGCGGTTCATCGAAACGATAGTCGCCATCGCCGGTTTCACCGAAAGTGTCCAGGTAATTCAGGTTGCGGTCGAGTTTATGGATGCAGCCTCTTGTCCGGTCGGTAATCAGCACCTGGTTATGGTAGTCGAGCGCGAGCCATTCGAGGTGCTCGATTCCGATGTCGCCTTCCCACTCTTCGGTTCGGGTTCGCTTCACGAGTTGGCCTTTCAGGTCAAACTTGCTGACCCGCTGCCCCGCGGAGTCGATCACCACGACGAATGCATCCTGGTCAAAGTAGGTCCAACTCTCGCCCGGTCCGGTGGCAGCAATTCCAGCGGGCGACAACAATCCTTCCCAAGCCAATCGAACAGCGCCTGTTGAATCGAACATCGTCACCCGTCCCAGTGCGGCATCGGTAACCAGCAGACTCCCGTCCGGCAGCAGCGCAGCCCCTATCGGATCGATGAACTCGCCCTCCCCATCTCCAAATCGGCCGATCTTCCGCACGGGAACGAGGGATTTCCCTCCATTGCGGAGGTGATGCACTTCTGCCCGCCCCCGATCGACGACATAGACCTGTCCCCATCGGTCAGCTGCGATTCCCCAGGGACGTTCGAGCGCTTCGCCCCTGCCTTCCTTGCCAAATAATCCCAGTGCATACATCGAACGGTTATAAATAATGCATTTGTCGCCTGAATTAACGCCATAAACCGTCACTTCGTCGTCGTCGCCTTCGCGGGAAGGATCCTCCCAGGCGTCAAGCCGGGCACAGGCGAGGCCTTGCGGGTCGTCGAACTTTGTCTTGTAGCCAAGAAAAAGCCGCAGGTGCAAGGGCCGCGCTTTGACCACGCCCCAGGTGTGCTTGTAAGGTGGATAGACGAAAGTCCCGGGCCCTGCCGCGTCGACGGTCGTAACCATCAGGTTTAGAGCAACCATCGATGACACCAAAACAGTGCACCGGTAGTAACGCATGGCGCCTATAGTCCGCATTCGCACCTTAGGATGTCAACGTCTCCTTCACTTGCTCGGCGGCCCTTCGCGACATCCCCCGAACCGCGGCGATCTCTTCTACCGATGCTGTCGCGAGCCGTTTCAGCGATCCGAACGTCTTCAGTAACGCGCTCCGCCGGATCGGGCCTATCCCGGGCACGTCGTCGAGCCGCGACTTCACCTGTCGTTTGCCGCGCAGCAGGCGCTGTCGGGTGATGCAAAAGCGGTGCGCTTCGTCCCGGGCGCGCTGGATCAGTCTCAATGCCGACGAGGTCTTGGGAAGCGCCAACGGCAACGGATCGCCGGGCAGATAGATCTCCTCCAGCCGTTTGGCGAGGCCGATTACCGGCATATCCGGCAATCCTAACTCTGTCAACACCTCCCGGGCTCGATTCAATTGCCCGATACCTCCATCGATTAAAACCAGATCTGGCAACCGTGACAATCTATCATCACCGTCATCATCATCATCATCGATTGTTGCAACTGATGGTTCACTCAGCAGCCTTCGATACCTTCTTCCCACGGCTTCAGCAATAGCCGCGAAGTCGTCGATACCGGTGAACGATTTGATCCGAAAGAGGCGGTATTCCGACCGAAAAGGTTGACCGGCACGAAAGACGACCATCGCCGCAACGCTATCGACGCCAGCCAGATGCGAGACGTCAAAGGTCTCGATCCACATGGGAGAATGTTCCAGATGAAGCACCTCTTGAAGCGCTTTCACCGAGCGGGGGACGAAATCGCGTTTTTCGGCGATCAACCGACGTTCGGCAAGGACTTGCTCGGCATTGACCCGGGCTGTAGCAGCAAGCCGCGCCTTCATCCCGCGCTGGGGGTGATGCAGGACTACCCTCCGCCCAGCGGTCAACGTCAGGAGTTCGGCTGCCAGCGCGGCGTCTTCCCACATCAGCGGAATAAGAATCTCGTCGGGTACCTGATCCGGCGATTCGTAGTGGCGAATAAGGAAGTTGCCCAGTAGTTCGCCATCGGTGAGCCCGACCGTGCGTTCAAGATGAAACTTCGCCTGTCCGACGATCCTCCCGCCACGGACGATGATCAGGACGATGGCGGCATAAGCATCTTCGCGCACCAATCCAACCGCATCGATGTCAACCGGATCGGGATCGATGCGCGGTTGACGTTCACTGAACTGCCGGGCGGCACGAAGCCGGTCGCGGGCGAGGGCGGCTTCCTCGAAGCGATGCTCCGCCGCCAGGCGGTTCATTTCGCTTTCGAGATAATCTACGACATCCTCATGCCGCCCTCGCAGAAAACTGACGAACCGGGCGACGCCGTTGGCATAGGTATCCGGCGACACCTTCGCTTCGCACGGCCCGCCGCAGCGGCCGATATGGTAATCAAGACAGAGTTTGAACTTCCCGGCTGCGATGCGGGATTCCGTGAGTGGTAGGTTGCAATCACGAATCTGCAGAATGCCCTTTAGCGTCCGAAGGAGATGCCGGGTACCGAAGACGTCGGTGTAGGGGCCATAGACGTCCCCCGGCGGTGGGTCGTTCGGTTTGCGGGTGAGCAAGATGCGGGGGAATGGCTCGCGTGTGACCTTTATATAAGGATAGGACTTATCGTCGCGCAGGTCGATATTGAACTTCGGCCGGTGCAATTTGATGAGCGACGCCTCCGTCTTCCACGCTTCGACCTCGCTATGGGTCAGGAGCAACTCGACGTCGCGAATGGCGGCGACCAGCCGGGGATATTGGTAGCGTCCATCGTCGTGGCCGGTGAAGTAACTCCGGACGCGGTTGCGGAGCGACTTCGCCTTCCCGATATAGATGATGCGCCCGGCGGAATCCTTAAAGAGATAGACGCCGGGCTTGTCCGGGAGCACCGCCAATTTGTCGGTCAGATGCGACACACCGTCACTCATGCGACCGCATCCTGCATACTACCTTCACCCATCGCATCAATCGGCCCACTTAGGTTTGCGTTTATCTAAGAACGCCGCCAGCCCTTCCCGGCCCTCCTCCGAGGTGCGCAAGTTGGCAATTAGCCGGGCGGTATATTCGATATACTCCTTGCGACCTTGCGCGACCACGTCGCGGGTCAGTTTCTTGGCTGCAGCGACGGCGTGGGGGCCTGAAGCGATGATTGAGCCGAGCACCTCTTCGACCTTGGCATCGAAGCCGTCTGCAGGTGCGACATGATCGACAAGGCCGTAGCGGAGTGCTTCTTCGGCGGTGATACGCCGTCCGGTTACGAAGAGTTCCCTGGCGCGCCCCTCGCCGACCCGACGGATAACATAGGGAGCAATGCAAGCCGGCACCAGACCGATCTTCACTTCGCTGAACGAAAAGACCGCTTCCGATACCGCGACGACCACATCGCAAGCCGCCACCAGTCCGGTTCCGCCGCCGATTGCCGGCCCGTTGACGCGAGCAATCGTCACCTTGGGGCTGTGCGCAAGCGCGTCGAGCATATAAGCCAGCAAGAGGGCGTCGGAGTGGTTCTCGGTGAACGTCGCCTGCCCCATTCGGCGCATCCAGTCGATGTCGGCACCGGCGGAGAATGCACTTCCGGCACCGGTAATCAGCAACGCCCGGACGGTGTCGATCTTGCCGGTCGCCTCGGCAGCGCTGCGAATCTCGGCGATCATCTTGTCGTCGAAGGCATTGCGGGCGTCGGGCCGGTTCAAGGTCAGACGGGCGACCGGGCCGTCAGAGTCGAGTTTAAGCGTCGTAAATTCCATCATGGTTCCTCAGTTAAAGATAAAGCCGCCAGACTCCACGCCGCTCATGAGGATGGACGACCTTGAATCCGAGCGCTTCAAAAAGCCCCGGAGGCCCCATCCAGTGGTCGTCGTCGCTGAGCGTCTGCTCGGTCCGCGGGTAGGCCTCTACGGCGACAATGCCACTCGACTTTGCCTCGCTCAGGATGGCCTGCAGCATTTCGCCGGCAACTCCCGATTTTCGCCTATTGGGATGGATGAAGAGGCAGGTGATTGCCCAGACGCCTGGTTCGGGGCTGAAATCGTAATGCGCACAAAGACGGCTCACGCGTTCGCGGACGCCGACCTGACACCAGCCAACCGGTCTGCCGTCCTCATAGGCGAGGAAGCCGTCGAGTTCGCCGCTGTCGATGATACTATCGCGGACGGCGCGGTTCTGTTCGGCGGTGCGGGAGTCCCACTCGTCCCAGGTCGTCTCAGCCCGCCAGGCGGCGCAGGCGCACCAGGCGACCCCTTCATTCGAGGCGATCAGGGCATAAAAGTCCCTCGCATTCGCCTTTGAAAGAGGATGTATTTCGATGCTCATTTGTTCATTCCAAGCAGGTCGTCAAATAGTAGCATCAGTAGGACAGGCATTCCTGCCTGTCCTACTGGAGAAGACTACTATCATTTGCACTTATTAATGATGTGCTCCACAGCGCATCCGGTGATCGCTTGAATCTCCTTTGCCAGCAGCGACCGGTGGCAGGCATCGGGCGTCCGCTCGACGCAGACCAGGCAGATGCGCTTGCCTGAGAGGGACTCATTGGCAAGGGTCGCTTTCAGCCACTCGCGCTTCGTTGCGATGAATGCTTCATAAGCCTTGATGAACGCGGGATCGAGCCTTTCGCGGTCGGATTTCTTCTGACGCGCCTGGTGATCGGCTTTGCCCTGGATGGCGCGCATGTCCGCCGGAGGCGCGACCTCGCGCCAATGGACGTACCCGATGCCGTTAGCGGCGAGCAATTCTTGCAGCCGTCCGGCGTTGGCGAATGGGTAATGCCCGCCGCGGACGCCTCGGCGGTCGCGGATGTCGGCAAGGAGGTCGATGCGGTTATCGGTCAGCCCCCGCAGGAACGACCCCTCGGTCTGCCCATAGACACCGGTGGTGAAGAGGGTGGTTAGAGCCAATTCCTTTCCCGGAGGGCGGACATTCCTGTCCGCCCTAAAAAGTCCATCTGGAGGGCGGACATTCCTGTCCGCCCTATTATCTTAATCGTCATTCTTGAATGAATTCCCAGCCAACATAATCACTTGCATCTTCTGCAAGCAGTGCACCCACAGGATTGTGCTGTAAATAGGCGAGCGCACCTGCAAGATCATCTTCAGTTCTGATCGCGCGATCGAAGTATTTATCTGACCAAATACTTCCCTTTGTTCTGCGATACCGATTGACTAATCGGGCAGTAACTCCCTTCATGCCCTTAATAATCCTTGATAAAGCATAACCGGGTTTCGGCTGCAAGATCAAGTGAACATGATTTGGCATAACTTGAATGGCGATAAGTTTATAAAATCTCTCATTATCTTCAATAATCTTGTGCTTCACTAATTCAATTTCGTGCTTCGATCAGTGCCCTGATATCAATCGAAAAATGATGTGATAATAGACTTCGCCTACATCCATATGGGGAAGTTTGCGCGGATAGGGTGAAGGGGTGAAGTGCACTTTACTATCTCTTCTTAGGGTATAGGGCGGACAGGAATGTCCGCCCTCCAAGTCAGGTTAGGGCGGACAGGAATGTCCGCCCGCCAAATCAGGTTAGGGCGGACAAGAATGTCCGCCCTCAGGGAAATTCACGCCCATTTTCGCCTCGACCCGAGAGCAGGTTCAAACATGGTGTTCTGCCCGCCGTCGAGATACCGGAAGATCTCATCAACGCGCAAAGCGCTTCGCGGTTGAACTCGGCCTTGTGCCGTGAGTAAGGTGCGCAGCGGACGTCGATTAGATACCGGACGCCATACTTCTGAAGCGACGCGACGAACTCCTCCATCGTCCGGCAACCTATGCCGATGGTAAGGAGGGGGGGTATCAGAATACATTTTTTCTGATGTATCTCCACAATTTCCCAACAATCATCATGACAAAGACAATTATGACCGCATAGAAGGTGCTGCGTAATCCTCCATCGCCATCTTGGGTGCCCGGAGATCGCTGCGCAGTAGGCTCTTGCGGACCTCTATTACTATCTAAAGATGGTTCTTCAATTCTACCTCCCTGATTCGCAACTGAGATCTTGGGGATGGCAATTCGGAGTTGCTCCTCATGCTCACCAGTTGTCCCTTTAAAATTGAGGGGACGAGACAAGAGGATGTCAGACTCTTTAAGATTGCCACCTGTGCTTCTACTGATTCCAAAAGATATGTCATTGAATCTTGGATCACAATCGACACAAACATATCCCAATCTATTAGCATTTTCATCTGTGCATTGGTCTGTATATTGATATGAATAGAAATCCCCCATCATGGACTTGCAGTGGGGGCAGGTGTTGGATAAGTAATGCTCCTGCATAGTTGAGCTGAAATTATGTTGTAATATTGCGCCTCGACCGAGCGCTAAATCTCGCCCTTTCTGATTCAGATGCCTGACTCCATAACTATGAGTCTGTTGAAAAAGTCTTTCTTGTAGTTTAAGATTCTTCGGGATCTGATTTTGGATTCGCACTTTGTATATTGGGGTTGTCACATCACCCCG
>VGIQ01000099.1 GCA_016867835.1 Calditrichota bacterium
CTGAAGCGCAAGACTGCAGCGACCGGCGAATGACGACACTCGATGCCCGCGGGCTGATCAAGAAGTTCGGTCGCCGCCGGGTCGTGGATAGTGTTTCCATCTCGGTTGGAACGGGTGAAATTGTGGGTCTTCTCGGGCCCAACGGCGCCGGCAAGACGACGACGTTTCATATGATCACCGGGCTGCTCTCACCCGACGCCGGAAAGGTGCAGTTGGGCGAGCGCGATATCACCCGGATGCCAATGCATCGGCGAGCCCGTCTCGGGATGAGTTACCTGTCACAAGAACCGTCGGTTTTCCGGACCTTGACAGTCGAGCAGAATCTGCTCGCAATCCTGGAGACGCTCCCGCTGCCCCGCCCGGACCGTATAGCCCGTGCCGAGCAGTTGATGTCCGAGTTTGGGATCAGCCACCTGCGAAAGCAGAAGGCTCAGACGCTTTCCGGCGGCGAGCGTCGGCGGGTCGAAATCGCCCGCGCATTGACGACATCGCCTTTGTTTATGCTTCTCGACGAGCCTTTCGCCGGGATCGATCCGATAGCCGTCAATGACATACAGGAGATCGTCGGCGGGCTGGCAAGTCGCGGCATCGGAGTCCTTATCACCGACCATAACGTGCACGAGACGCTTCAGATCACCCACCGCGCCTATCTGCTCTATGATGGGAAGGTGCTAAAGGAAGGCACTTCAGATTTTTTAGCCCAGGACGAGCAGGCGCGGCAACTCTATTTGGGAGAAAAGTTCAAACTTGACCGTTAGTCATGCTTTATTCACTACATAGCCCCCCGGTGCAATGCCTGAATTGAAGCAGGTGCTGGGGCAGCGCCATGAACTCTCTCTCGCGCAGACGCCACAGCAGATTCTCCGCTCCGAATTGACCCAAATGTCGATCCTCGAACTCGAACTAAGGGTCCGGGCTGAACTCGACGAGAATCCATTCTTGGAGGAGGCTGAGGAGTCGGTCGAGAGCGAGGTCGCAACCGAGGCCGATGACAGCGCTGAAGATCGCGAATCGTTAGCCATTGCCGATACTGAAGCCGAGCCGGACGCACCGCCGGCCGAGCCGGAGAAGGCACGCGAGATTGACTGGGATGAAATCCTCAACGACTCATCGCATTGGGAGTATCGGGCACAATCGCGGGTGCAGGTTCCCGAAGAGGGGACCGAACTGCCGCAACCCTCCGTCGAGACGCTGGCCGATCACCTCCTCACACAATTGCACCTCGATGACCTAACCGATACCGAACAGGCTATAGGTGAGGAGATCATCGGCTCGATCGATCGCGACGGCCACATGCACAACATTACGCTGGAGGAGATTGCAGCCGACAGCGGCGTGTCGCTCGAGACCGTTGCCCGGGTGCACCGGCGAATCATGACCTACGATCCACCCGGAATCGGTGCCCGAACACTGCGGGAGTGTCTTCTAGTGCAACTTGAGTTACGCGATCCGCGGCATCCGGTCGCCGAGCAGATGGTTGCTGAGTCTTGGGATGACATCATCAATAAGCGCTACGAAGTGATCCGCGACCGGCTCAGCGTCACGCTCGACGTAGTGCGCAGCGGCTTCGAGGCAATCTCAAGACTCAACCCCAAGCCGGGCGAAGGCTACTTCGACGAACGGCAGAATTATGTCATTCCCGACCTCGTCGTTACCCAGGTTGGCGGCAAGTTCGAAGTCTTCCTGAACGACGGGGACATCCCCAACTTCCATATCAACTCCACCTACAAAGACCTCTACCTCAAGCAGGAACAGACGGACAAAAAAGTCCGCGAGTTCCTGACCCGCAAACTCGAATCGGCCCGGTGGTTCATCAATGCGATCCACCAGCGTCGCACGACGATGCTCCGGACGATGCGCGCTATCGTAGATCGACAGATCGACTTCTTTCGCGGCGGTCCGCAATACCTCCACCCTATGATCCTGGCTGACATCGCCGACGAAATCGGGATGGACATATCGACCATTTCGCGGGTTACAAGCGGCAAGTATGTCCAGACCGACTGGGGCGTCTTTGAACTGAAATACTTTTTTAGCGAAGCGATGGAGACCGACGAAGGCGACGAGGTCTCGAATCGGGTCATCAAGGCGCGGCTAAAGGAACTTATCGAAGGTGAGAACAAGATGGAGCCGCTCTCGGATCAGGAGTTGACCGACATGCTCAATGCCGATGGATTCCAGATTCGGCGAAGAACAGTGGCGAAGTATCGCGAGCAGTTGCGGATACCGATCAAGCGGCTGCGGCGGATGATCTGAATGTTGAATGAAGTATGCCGTCTGTAGAGTGGGGCCGGTGGCAGGTGCGGAGCCTGGCTGGGACACAGCGGGTTGCCGCATCTTTCGCCAGAGTCTTGAAAGCAGGCGATGTCGTAGGCCTTACCGGAGAACTTGGTGCCGGGAAGACGGAATTCGTCCGTTTGACGTGCTCGGTATTGGGACTTAGAGAGGTAGTATCGAGTCCGTCGTTTGTGCGGCTCAACAAGTATGAGATGCCGCCTGGCGGCCCCTTTGAGGCGGTCTATCACGCCGATTTCTATCTGGCGAAGTCACTGGAGGATGCGCTCGATTACGGACTCGACGAGCTCTACACCGGAAGGAACCTGGTCTTTGTCGAGTGGGCCGAGCGGTTCCCGCAACTGATGCCGCGCGGCGCCTGGCGAGTTGAACTTGCGGTCAGTGGTCCCAAGTCTCGCGAAATTGTCATCCTGCAGGATTGACCCTATCCGGAATAGTTCACGTAGAGGCGCGGAGCACGTGAAGTTCCTGCGCCTTGTCGCTTTAATGACTGATTAGATCCATTCATCGTCAAAGTCTTATGAGCGGTTCGAACACGGTATACATCAGCGGTGCGTCGTCGGGCATCGGGATGGCGTGCGCGAAGGCTTATGCTGAGCGCGGATGCCGGCTGGTGTTGGCAGCACGGCGACTCGAGCGATTGGAAAAGTTGAAGGCGGATTTAGAGAGAATGTTCACGGTTGAAGTCTATGTTGCCTCGCTCGATGTGCGTGATTCGGAGGCTGTTGCGGCGTTCGTTGGAAGTATACCCGGTGCACTTGCAGATATAGATATCCTCGTCAACAACGCCGGGCTGTCGCGCGGACTGGCGCCGATACAGGAAGGGGAATTGCAGGACTGGGAGGAGATGATCGACACCAACCTCAAGGGGCTGCTCTATCTAACCCGCCAGATCTTGCCGGGAATGATTGCGCGGGGGAGGGGACACGTCGTCAACATCGGGAGCGTTGCCGGACAACAGGTCTATCCGGGAGGAAATGTCTATTGTGCGACGAAGTTCGCGGTGCGGGCGTTGACCGAGGGTCTGAAGATGGACCTCCTCGGCACTCCCGTCCGGGTGACGACGGTTGATCCGGGGATGGTGGAGACGGAGTTCAGTCTGGTGCGTTACCGGGGCGACGTCGAACGCGCTGCAAGGACCTATAAAGGTCTGACTCCCCTGCAGCCGGAGGATATTGCCGATGCGGTGGTCTATGCAACATCACGACCGGCGCACGTCAACATCAGCGAAATGATCCTCTGGCCGGTCGATCAGGCGTCCGTCTATCATACCCACCGCAGGTTATAGGTGTTGAGTCCCCAACCTATAACCTCAGAAAATTCACCACGGCTTCGACGACCCGATCCTGATCTGCCGGATCGAGGTCGTAGTAAAACGGAAGCCGCACCAGCCGTCTGCTGATTGACTCCGTAACCGGCAGGGAACCTTCCCCGGCCCGCCACTTCAGTCCCATCGGCGACAGGTGCAACGGCAGGTAGTGAAATACTGCCAGTATGCCCTCCTCCCTCAAGTGCGCTATGAGCCTGTCGCGCACCGACTCACTCTCCAGGATCAGATAGAACATATGAGCGTTGTGCCGGCAGTGCGGCGGGACGTAAGGCGGCCGCACACGGCCCTGCTGCGCAAACGTCTTGAAAGCGTCGGCATAGCGATTGAATATGGCCATTCTCCGTTCCGAGATCGATTCCGACTCCTCCAGTTGCGCATAGAGAAAGGCGGCGATCAGTTCCGAGGGCAGGAAGGATGAGCCGATGTCAACCCAAGTGTATTTGTCAACCTGACCGCGGAAGAAGCGGGAGCGGTTGGTGCCCTTTTCGCGGACGATTTCAGCGCGCTCGATAAACTTATCGTCATTGATGCAAAGTGCGCCGCCCTCGCCGCTGATGTAGTTCTTGGTCTCGTGAAAACTGAGCGCTGCGAGGGGGGCGATGCTGCCCAGTGGACGCTCCTTGTAGTATGCTCCGACACCTTGTGCGGCGTCTTCGATGACGAGGAGACTATGGCGGCGGGCGATCTCCATAACGGCGTCCATCTCGCAGCCGACGCCGGCATAGTGGACTGGGACGACGGCCCGGGAGGCCGGTGTAATGGCTGCTTCGAGCTTCCCTTCATCAAGATTTAGGGTGTCGTCCCGCACATCGACGAAGCGAATTCGTGCTCCGCGCAAGACAAAGGCATTGGCCGTGGAGACGAATGTGAATGCCGGAATGATCACTTCGTCGCCCGGCTCTATTTCGGCTAACAGCGCAGCCATCTCGAGCGCGGCAGTGCAGGAATGAGTCAGTAGCACTTTACGGACGCCGAGATGCTCTTCCAGCCAGCGATGGCAGTTCCTGGTAAAAGCGCCGTCGCCGGCCAAGTGGCCGCTTTGAACGGCCTGGGCGATGTAATAGAGTTCCTTGCCGGCAATGAAGGGCCGGTTGAAGGGGATAGAGATGCTACTTTTCATCGAACCAGCGGTGAAACCAAAACTCGAGCAGCGAGGTGCGATATCCGCACGATTGGTAAAGGCTCTGCGCAGCGTAGTTGCGGCCTTGGGTGACGACTGAGGAGTGCGTGGCGCCTTGCGAACGAAACCACCTGTCAGCCGCCCCCACCAGTTGACGTCCCAAGCCCTGTCCCCGCGCCTGGGGACCGACGCCGATCAGGTCGATGATGCCGCGACTAACTTCCTGGTCGAAGCGTCCGATGATGAATCCGGCTGCCTCGCCGTTCACGAGTCCGGTCAGCACCAGGTCGGCATATCGTTCCAGTAGGCTCCGCTCGAGCCAAATGCGATAAAGTTCCGAGCACTTCTCAAGCGGGAAGCGGCCGTCGGTATAGAACCGGCTGTCGGTGAAGGAGTCCATGGCTATAGGCCGCAATTTCTCAAGGTCGGACTGAACAGCCGGCCTGATGATGTTGATGTCGTTAGCCGGTTCATCGAGTTCGGCAGTGAGGCGATGCACCAGCGTTACCTTCACACCGGTGAACCGGAAGCCGGCCTGGACGGCAGTCTCGACGGTATCCGGGTCGTCGCTGCGAGATAGAAAGTAGCAGCAGGCAAGGTCCTCTTGCGCCGCCCACTTGTTGACCCGGTTGAGGGCATCGTCATTCAGGGTATGGATATTCAACCGGCCAATGCGCAGACCGTAGAACTCCGTATCCCAGGGAAGGAAGACCCCTACCGGTCCGGAGTCAGTCATTGCCGCTGCGGGGTTCGCAAGCCGATAGCATACGGTGGACGGTCGAGCATCCGGGTATGCATCCGGGCGAGGTATTCGCCGATGATACCCAGGACGAGAAGTTGTGCTCCCGAAAAGATCGCGATCGCCGAGGCGAGGAAGGTGAAGCCCTGCACCGCAGTTCCCGCAATGAAGTAACGTCCCAGGACGAAGAGCAGCAGTCCGGCGCCGAACAGCGTCAGGATAAATCCGAGCCAACTTGCGAACTGGAGCGGCAGGGTGCTGAAGCCGGTCAGGAGGTTGAGGGCGTGAGTGAACAACTTGCGAAAGGTGTAGTTAGTCGTCCCCGAGCGGCGGGGATGGTGCTCAACTTCGATAAAGGTGAACCGGGATGTTCCCCACGACAGGAGTACTTCGATCGATACGTAAGTGCCGCGATAGTCGGCAAAGGCCGCCCTGAGCGCGGTCCTGAAAGCGCGAAAGGCGCTCACCCGACGGGCGTTTTCGTAGCCGATCACGCGTTGCAGAAGGCGCTTCATCAAGCCGGTGGCGAGTCCTCGCCAGAAGCCGTAGTGGCCTTCTCGTTGCGCCCCATAGACGACGTCGCAGTCTGTCGTGAGCCGGCCTAACAATTTCGGGATCTCTTCGGGAGGATTCTGCAGATCGTCATCGAGGGTGATGGTGCGGTTGAAGACGGACTCCCGGATCCCGCAAAGAAGGGCATTGTGCTGGCCGTAGTTGCGCATAAGATTTAATCCGCGTACAAATGGGTAGGATCCGGCAAGTGCTCCGATGACCTCCCACGTCCCATCCTTGCTGCCATCATTGACGAGGATCACCTCGAAGGGTTCGCCGATGCCGCTTAGCACTTTGTCAAGGCGTAGGACCAGATCGCGCAGGGTCGTCTCGCTGTTGTAGCAAGGCACTACGACCGAAATGCCGCTTGGGAGCGTGGCGGCCGATTCGGGCGTCATTTAGGCGGACTTTCGAGCAGAATCGTAACCGGCCCGTCGTTGCAGAGATGCACCTCCATATGCGCTCCGAAGATGCCAGTCGCAACGGCACATCCGGTATTTTGCAGTTGCTCGCAAAACCGTTCGAACAGGGGGGCGGCTTGACCGGGAGGTGCCGCTTTGATGAAATCGGGCCGGCGACCACGCTGAGCGCCGGCGTAGAGCGTGAACTGTGGAACGGCCAGAATCGATCCTCCAACTTCCGAAAGGGAAAGGTTCATCTTTCCGGACTCATCATCGAAGAGCCTGAGACGGCTCACTTTTGCAGCCATCCAGTCGAGGTCATTCACCTGATCGCTATTCGTAAATCCAATCAGCAGCAAATAACCGCGCTCAATCCGGCCGACGACCCGCCCTTCAACCGAGACCGATGCTTCTCGGACCCTCTGTAGGACGACCCGCACTTTAGCCTTCCGGTCTGATGAATTTTGGTCCTCTCATCTCATTAGTGACACGCAGTCCGGTCCGACCCACTCGCCCAGTGTGCGCATCAAATCGGGCGATGGCCGCACCCGGAACTTGCCGACACGATACGACTTCCTCTGACCGGAGGGCAACGCAAGGTCGATGAGCAGTGAGGAACTGCCTGGGGAGTCGGTACATAACCGACCCAGGCGAGTGAGGAGGGCTTCGCTTACCTGCTGACTGTTCAGACGCAGTTTGATCGTCTGCCCCCAGCGCTCGGCGACCTCTTCGAGAGGAATCATCTCCTCGATACGGATATTGGTTTCTTCACGTCCCTCTCGGCGCGTCACCCGGCCGCTGACCGCGACCAGCCGGTCCGGGACGGCGAGCGTCTCGAACTGCGCCATCTGGCCGGAGAAGAGGAGGCAGTCGGCCGTGCCCGTCAGGTCTTCGAGAGTTACCATCATCCAGCGGTCGCCTGATTTGGCGGTGCGTTTAGATATTGCTGCAACGACTCCGGCGATGCGGACCTGACGGCCATCTTCCCAATCCTCCTTGTCGCCGAGCCGGTGCTTGATCAAAGTGCCGAGTAGCGGTGTGTAGCGCTCCAGTGGATGACCGGTAATGTAATAGCCGAGCACCTTCTTTTCATTCGACTGGAGAAGATCAGGCGGATATTCCTCGAGGATATGGAGATCCGGTTCCTGAATATAAGATGTACCGGCTTCAGAACTACCACCGAAGAGGCCGTTTTGGCCGCGCAGGTGCTCGTCGGCGACGGCCTGTGCATAGGCCATCGCACCGGGCAGCGAGGCTTGCAGCGTAGCCCGCGTCTGTCCGAATGCATCGAAGGCTCCAGCGTCGATGAGCGACTCGACCATCCGGCGGTTCATGGCTCCCATACCGGTGGCGGCGAGGAACTGATGCAGGGAAGTGAACCTACCGCACCCCTTGCGCGCTTCAAGAAGCGTTGCCACCGCGGCTTCACCGACGTTACGAATGGCAGCCAACCCGAACCGAATGGCGTCGCCCTCGGCTTTGAAGGAGTCCTCACTCTCGTTGACGTCAGGCCGATGAATCGGGATGCTGAGTATCTTGCATTCGCCCATCAACCTTAAGACCTGCGATGGGTCGTTGCGGCGCACCGTGAGGCAGGCTGCGAGATACTCGACCGGATGATGGACTTTAAGATAGGCGCAGTGGTAAGCGATGACCGCATAGCCGGCGGCGTGGGCTTTGACGAAACCGTAACCGGCGAACTGCTCGCAAGCGGCAAAGATCTCCGAGGCGACCTTGCGGTCGATGCCGCTGGAAACGCAGCCATCGATGAAAGCGGTCGCTTCCTTGGCCATGAGTTCCGGCTTCTTCTTTCCCATTGCTTTGCGGAAAGTATCAGCTTTGCCGAGACTGTAACCGGCGAGGTCGGTGGCAATGCGGATCACCTGCTCCTGATAAACGATGATGCCGTAAGTCTCGCGCAAGATCGGCTCAAGACGAGGGTGGAGATAACTTGCCTTGCGCCTGCCGTGCCGCCGGGCAATGAACTCGTCGATGAACTGCATTGGGCCGGGGCGAAAGAGGGCGTTCATTGCGAGGAGGTCTTCGAGGCGTTCCGGCTTAAGTTTCATCAGGTTGTCGCGCATCCCGGACGATTCAAACTGGAAGACCCCGGTGGTTCGGCCTTCACTGAACAAGGCAAAGACTTTTGGGTCGTCGAAAGGGAGGCTGTCAAGGTCGATATCGACATTCCCGGCACGCAGACCCCGGAGTGTGATCTCGATTTCCTGCAAGGTCTGGAGGCCGAGGAAGTCCATCTTCAGCAGGCCCAGTTTGTCAACCCAGTTCATATCGAACTGCGACATAAGGTCGGGGTCGGTTCCGTTCTTATAGACCGGCATATAGTTCGTGACCGGTCCGGGGCAGATGACGACTCCGGCGGCGTGAACCGAGGGATGCCGGACGGCGCCTTCGAGGATCGTCGCATGCTCGATGACAGCGCGGTAACGGGAATCGCCGGCACAGAGGTCGGCAATTTCGGGGACGTGAGTGAGGGCTTGCTCAAGGGTGAAGTCGCGCGATTCGGGGATCAACTTTGCCAGACGGTCGCCCTCGGCTGCAGTCAAGCCCATTGCGCGAGCCGTGTCGCGAACCGCCGACCGGGCGGCCATCTTGCCGAAGGTGATGATCCGGCAGACGGCATCTTCGCCATAGCGCCCACGGACATATTTAATCACTTCTTCGCGGCGGTCGTCGGCGAAGTCGATGTCGATATCGGGCGGGGAGACCCGCTCGGGATTAAGAAACCGCTCGAAGATCAACCCCCACCGAAGCGGGTCGAGATTGGTTATTCCCAGACAATAACTGACGATGCATCCTGCCGCGGATCCGCGCCCCGGTCCCACCGGAATCGAACGCTCTCGCGCCCAGCGGACAAAGTCCCAGACAATCAGAAAGTAGTTGGCAAAGCCGGTCTGCTTGATTACTCCTAATTCCATCTCCAGCCGCTCGACCGCATTGGGCGAGGGGTTTACGCCATAGCGTATTATAAACCCTTCCCGGGCAACGCGGTCGAGTTCATCCTCCGCGGTGGGTAAATCCGCTTCAGAGGAAAGATGGCCATTGCCGTTCGCCGCTACACGCTGGAAGATTGGAAAGTGCCGTCCACCGAGGGGGATCTCGAGGGAGCACTTGCCGGCGATCTCTTCCGTGATATCGAGTGCATCGGGAAAGTCCGGGAAAAGAGCAGCCATCTCGTCCGGGGTCTTGAGATAAAACTCCTGGGTGTCGAACCGGAGGCGGTTGGCGTCGGTTACTTTGGACTGAGTGCCGACACAAAGGAGGACGTCGTGTGCCGCCGCATATTCTCGCTTCAGGTAATGTGCGTCGTTGGTGACGACCATCCGGAGGTCGAGGTCTTCGGCAAGTTGAGCCAGAGCGGCAACCAGCCGCTCGTCTTCGGGCAGATGATGGCGCTGCAGTTCGATATAGAAGTCATCGCCGAAGACCTCCTTGTAGAATCGCGCGGCTTCGAGTGCACCGTCGGGGTCGTTGTTCAGGATCCGCTGCGGGATCTCACCCTGCATACAGGACGAGAGGCAGATCAAGCCCTCGGCGCACTCCCTTAGCAGTTCCCGGTCGATGCGCGGCTTGTAGTAGAAACCCGAGAGGTGACCTTCGCTCGAAAGGCGCGACAGCGACCGCCAGCCGGCGAGGTTCTTGGCGAACAGCACTTGATGAAAGCGCATTTCGCCGGCCCGGCCGGGCGACCGGTCGAGCCGGGATCCGGGCGCGAGATAGAGTTCGCAGCCGAGGACCGGGTTAAGCCCGGCGTCGCGCGCTGCTGTGTAGAACTCAAGTGCGCCGAAGACGTTTCCGTGGTCGGTCAAGCCTACCGAACGAGCGCCTTGCGAAGCCGCGATCTCGATCAGTTGCGGGATGCGGCAAGCGCCGTCGAGCAGGCTGTAGTCGGAATGGTTATGAAGATGGACGAACAAATGAGAAGAGTCTATTCGCTAATCTGTTTTGGGTGGTTCGCAAAGCATTATGCCCACTGGTGGCTCCATGCGCCTGATGCTAACCGGTGCACTCCCGATATTCAAGTCTGCCGGTAGCTCCCCGATTTATCGGGGCCACGGCAAAACACCTCTGGAGTATCCGACGACCGGTAAGCCTGGTGCCTTTCAATTTAGGGCGCGCGCGTCGCGGGCGCAAGGTTGAGTGTGATGACGCAGTTCTGCGAACATGCAACCGAGATACCGCAAATTCACCGATGCGGAACATACCTTGGTCCGCGTAGGAGCCTAAGTTGCCTATAGCGGCTTCGTGCCCAAGTAGTGTCGGCGAGAAATCTTGCGAAAGTGGAGCGATTTGGCTTGACAATGGGGTCTTAAGGTGTTATGATGTAAAGTGTCGTCTAAGTGAAGTCCTTGGATAGCGTCACGTGAACTGATAGGATTGCGGTTTGACTTTCCTTGCATGTTTCTTCCTTTCAATAGATTAGACGAGTCGGGGGGGGGGACTCCTACGCCGTTGCC
>VGIQ01000100.1 GCA_016867835.1 Calditrichota bacterium
GACAAGAACCGCGTCGTTCCAATATGGTGTCCGGGCTGCGGTGACTTTGGGGTTCTGCAGTCGCTCACCCGCGCGCTTCAAGAACTTGGCCGCAAGCCTCGCGATACAGTCATCGTCAGCGGCATCGGCTGCAGCGGTCGCCTGCCTTACTTCCTCGATGCCTATGGTTTCCATACGCTGCACGGGAGGGCGCTTCCTGTCGCGCTCGGTGTCAAGATGGCCAATCCCGACCTTACGGTGATCGTGGTAGGCGGAGACGGCGACGGCTTCGGCATCGGAGGAGGTCACGTTCCTCACATTGCCAGACGCAATGTCGATATCACCTACCTGATACTGGACAATGGTGTCTATGCGCTAACCAAAGGCCATTCTTCGCCAACGACATCGATCGGTCAGAGGACTCCCTCGGCACGGACTGGAGAATCCTCCCGACCGCTCGACATCGTGGGAATGCTGCTCGCCTATCGGACCTCATTTGTCGGAAGCGGCTGGTCGGGCGACCGTCCCCAATTGACCGGGCTCATCCGCGAAGCCATCGAGCATCCGGGGTTTGCAGCACTTCACATCTACTCGCCTTGTCCTACTTACAACGAGGATTTGACCTTCGACACTATCCGCGAATCGTCCCGACCCTTGCCTGATGACCACGACCGATATTCCCTCGCGGCGGCAATGGCTGCGCATTATGAAGCAGACACTCCGCTAACCGGGATTATCTATCAGGAATCCGGATCTGCCCCGATGCTGCCATCCGCTGCCAACGGTGATGCAGAAGCCCGTCTAATGTCCATCGTCAACCGCTATGCCTGAACAAACGACCAACAGCCCGATACTAAAGGAATTGGGATCGCTCAAGTGGACTGTCGTCATCCTCTTCGGAATGATAGTCATCATGGCTTACGCGACTTACGTTGAGTCGCAGGAATCGCACGAAGCCGCGCTTGCCAAGGGCTTCCATTCCCTCCCGATGGACTTCCTCATCGCAGCCTTGGCGGTCAACCTGATCGCTTGCACCCTCTCGCGTGCGCCTTACCGGCCGCATCAATATCCCTGGCTGGTGACCCATCTTGGAATCATCCTCACGATGGTCGGCGCGATAGTTTCGCACCGGACTGCCGTCGATGGCCAGATCATCCTTCGTAAGGGGACGCCAGCCACCGCGGCAACGCTCTTAATCGATTCGCCGCAGCCCATTGTGATGCCGCTCGACTTCCGCCTCGAACTCGACCGTTTCGAAGCAAAGTTCTACCCCGGCACCGGCAAGGCGTCCGATTACGTCAGTTACGTGCGGTTCTATGACGAAACCAAGGGCATTGCCGACACCTTGACCATCCGGGTTAATCATCCATTGGTGCACCGAGGTTGGAACATCTCGCAGTCCTCCTTCTTCCCGGGCGACTCGACGGCTACCATATTGAGCGCCAACAAGGATCCGGGCACACCGGTCAGTTATGCCGGGTTCCTAACTGTCTTCCTGGGACTATGCGGACTCTTCTTTCTGAAACCCTGGCTCAAGAAGAAGTTTCCCCCGCCGCCTAAGGCGAAGGTTGTGAATGCACAAAGTGAGCCTATATTATCTAAGGAAACAGTCTAATAAAGAGGGAGTCCGTAATGAACCGTCGCACGAGCCACTTCTTCGTTGCGTTATTATTCGCTGTTCTCGTCGTGCCCGGCCTCCGGGCGGATGATTTCGAAGTGCCTGGTGACTTTGATACCATCCAGGAGGCGATCGAGGGTGTGGAAGACGGCGATGTCATTCTTGTAGCCGATGGTCGCTACCGCGAGAATATCGACTTCGGAGGAAAATCTATCACCCTGATTGGGGCTGCGGTCTGGCAAGGCGAGGGAGTGACGATCATAGACGGTGGTGAAGAAGGGCCTTGCGTTCGCTTCATCAGCGGCGAAACGGATGCCTATCTTCTTGGCTTTACGCTCGAAAATGGCGCTGCCACCGGAGATGGTTATGGCGGCGGTATTCTGATAGAACGTTCATCTCCCACTATCGGTCGCTGCATTATTCGCAACAGCCGCGCAACCCAGGGCGGGGGAGGCATCTCGATTTCATTTGAAGAGGCTAACCCCTACATTGGCCATTGCAGTATCTATAGGAATGTCGCCACCGAGGGCGGTGGGGGTGGTATTTCGATATATCAAGCTTCGGCGAGGATCGTCAACTGCACCATAGTCGGCAACGAGGGACAGCAGGGCGGAGGTGGGTTGTTCGCACCCTTTACCGAGGGTGTTCGCATTGTCAACAACATCGTCGCCTTTAATCAGGGCGGCGGTATTGCCGGCTGGAACACCAACAACGCCACTGTCGCATACAACGACGTCTTCAACAACAACGGACCCGATTACGGCAACATCCAGCCGGGGGAAGGATCGATCTCGTCGAATCCCCTCTTCGTCGGATTGGATACTGCCGATTTCCACTTGACTGCCAACTCGCCCTGCCTCGATTCAGGCGATCCTGAATCACCGCTTGACAACGACAGTTCCCGCGCCGATATCGGCGCCTACTACTTCCATCAGCGCGACCTAATTTCCGTGCGGGAAATCGAATTCGGCACTCGACGCTTTGGTCAAGCTGACTGCGTGTACTTCCAGCCGCGCAATTTGGGCGGCACGCCGCTTGAAATCTACAGCATCGTCATGGCAGGCGCAGAGGATTTTAGTTCCACCCTGCCATTGGGCGAGTTCGAGGAACCCCTTGTCCTCGATGCAGGGCTGGGGATCCATTCGTATGTTCATTTCGATCCCTTGATCGAATCGGAGGGCGCCGTCGAAGCGACCCTCACCATAGTTTCTAACGACATCGACGAGCCTGAGCGGGTCATTCGGATCACCGGCTCGGTCGAGGGAGATGGAGTGGTCGAACGGCAACCTGCTCCGCAGTCGAATGGACTATTGCTGGCTTGCCCCAACCCGTTCAATGACGCGGTCCTGCTATCATTTGAGATCGACCGGCAAAGTAAGGTGCGACTCGCGGTCGTTGACTTGTCCGGGCGGGAGATTGCCGTGCTGGCGAACGGAACCTATACGCCGGGGCTTCACTCGTATCACTGGACGCCAAGCAGCGCCTCGCCCGGGCTCTATTTCGCCCGCCTGAGGGTCGGGGAGACGGAATCATGGGCGAGACTTGTTCTTCTGAGATAATCGCCTGATATGGCTTCATGCCAGGATGCACTGTGCGCGATACGCTCTCATAAAGTGCTTCCTCTCTTGCATGAGACCCTCACTTTTCGGACGTGAATGACAACAGATAAACTCTTAGTCCTACTTGCGCTTTACCTCGTCCCGGCAACCTCCCTTATCGCCGCCGAGGTCCCATCCGAACTGCGCTCTCTGCCCGTTCAGTCGCACGGGCGGGTGATGCCTTTCGAGTCGTTTGCCCGCGAGCAGATACTTTCGGTTACCGGCAAACTAAAGATGAAGGGCGAGAACCCGACCGAGTCGGTAATGAATTGGATAGCGCACTCCGAGCATGGCTTCGATCTTGCCCTTTTCGACGTCGGCTTCGAGCCGCTCAAGAAGGAGGTTGGCCTTGACTTGAAGAAGCGTTTCTTCAACCTTGACGACCTCTTCTCTCAGCGCAAGATCATGCAACTCGGCGCCGCATCGGCTCAGATCAAGCAAGCCGAAGGCAAGCCTACCCGGGTGCAGTCCGAAGCCGAGAAACTGCTTGGCAAGATGGGCTCGCACTATGCCCTGATCACCAATCAGACGCCGGCATTCATACCCATCGCCGGGAATCCCGACGGCGAATGGCTTGGTCTCGACAAGGGCGAGCAGTTCAAGGATGACACAGTTGCAATAGGCATTGCTGCTGGGATCGAAGCGCTCAAGATGGCTTACAGAGAAGGCAACAACTCTCAGGTGAAGACGCTGGCTGCTGAACTGGGCCGACTTGTCAGATTGCGGTGGAATCCCGGCCCGGAGCGACTGTCGCAGTTCGATGCCGAAGTCACATACAATAGGTACCGACCGGTTCAGACCGGCCGAACCCTATACCTCATAAGTTTGCTCCTGTTGCTGGGAGCACTGATTGGGTGGGCGAAGCCTCTGCGAAAAGTGGCAACAATCGCCCTGGCGACTGGCTTTGCTGTTCATATCGCCGGACTCGTAATCCGGTCTTATATCGGAGGGCGGGCGCCCTGGTCGAATTTTTACGAGTCGCTGGTAACGATCACCGCCGTCCTGGTATTGATGGGGTTACTCTTCACCATCGGCAGTAAACTGCGCTACATCATTCTCGGTATAGTCGCCTTCGGCGGGTTCTTCTCGCTCTCGATTGCTGACAACGCAGGGCTCTCGCCAATGGTCGATACCCTCGTTCCGGCGCTGCAATCCTACTGGCTTAGCATCCACGTCATTGTGATCCTCTCCGGATACGCGGCAGCCGCGCTGGCGATGCTCCTGGGGCACGCCGCACTTGGCCTCGAGACGTTCAAGCCTGATGACAGGAGCCTCTTCATCGCGACGACAAATGCTATCTATCGTGCAGTGCAAATGGCGATGTTGCTCCTCTTCGCCGGAACTATCCTCGGCGGCGTCTGGGCGCATGAAGCGTGGGGTAGGTATTGGGGGTGGGATCCCAAGGAGACTTGGGCGCTCATATCGTGGTTTGGCTACCTTGGTGTGGCTCATGCCCGATTTGCCGGGTGGCTTAATCCGCGAGGTGTAGCGCTGGCGGCGATCGGCGTCTTCCCGCTGATCCTGATGACCTATTATGGCGTCAACTACTTGCTCTCCGGGCTGCATTCCTATGCTGGAGGCGAGTCGGCGACGATTCCTCCGCTCTTGATTGGCTTTCTCATCTTCGAGGCCATTGTTGTAGCGGTGGGAGCCAAGGGTTGGCACTCGCATGAGCGCGCTTCCATAAAGGTCGAGGGTGCCAAGGCTAACTGACCACCCGATTCTAAATCCAAAAATCTAAAGTCCAAAATAGATGAGGGTTATACTCGATCCACAGGCTGGCACTTGCGGTGGTGTCCGGCGAGCCATTCAACTGGCGGAAGAGGAACTCACTCGCACGGCGGGGAGCGTTTTCGTCCTCGGTGACATCATCCATAATGAACGTGAAGTTGAGCGGCTCGACAACGCCGGACTTAGGACTATCCGCAAGGAAGATCTTGACGACCTGGCGCAACTCGATGCCGGAATACCCGCCGGCAAGCGGGTCATCGTCCGGGCGCATGGCGAGCCGCCTGAAACTTTCAAGAGATTGAACCAACTTGGCGTTGAGGTGGTCGATGGCACCTGTCCGGTGGTTACGCGCTCACAAGACCTGGCACGTCAATACCAGCAACAGGGGTATCAAGTCGCGATTGTAGGCAAGCATGGCCACCCGGAAATGATCGGCATTGTCGGTCATACCGAAGGTGAAGCTGTGGTCGTCCAGCACGATGAGGATATCAAGGCGCTCCAGCCCGGCGTCTCTACGATGGTGATGGCACAAACTACGATTTCGCCGGCTTGGTTCGACGAAATGACAGCCAAGATCCGCACCCACGTTGGTGATGTTCATGTAAAGGACACTCTCTGCCGTTTCGTCGTTCGCCGCGACCAGAAATTGCCACAGTTCGCCACTCAGGCCGACGTTATCCTTGTCGTTGGCGGGCATCGATCATCCAACACTAAGATGCTTCACGCCACCTGCCAGGCGATCAATCCGCGTTCTTTCCACGTCGTTACGACCGACGAGATCGACGCCCGGTGGTTCGATGGAGCGGAAACGGTCGGCGTGACCGGATCCGCCTCAACGCCACTCTGGCTCCTGCACGAATTCGTCGACACTCTGGAGAAGTGGATCGTCGAAGGCTGGCCGATGGTGAGGATTGGGGAACTGGCTGAAGTGTAGTGTCTCTGGAGACGAGACTTCGGTTAGTGGAAGTTTTGTAGATGGGCAGGGCGCTTTTCAAGCGCAGAGTCAGTACTGTGCTAACCGTATTGCGGGGACTGCGGTCAGTGGGTCTATATTGAATTGATGTCCTCCCACCGCTCCATCCTCATCATGGCTGCGCTCGCAGCCATAGCCACTGCCTTGGCCTGGCGCAAGGGCGGCAGCGTTGTTGCATGGCAGGGTCTGGCAGAAGGCGGAAGCCTCTTCGTCAGAATCCTGCCCAATCTGCTTTTCGGGTTCATACTGGCGGGGATGATGCAGGTCCTCGTGCCCAAAGAATTGGTTACGAGGTGGTTAGGGGAGGGAAGTGGCTTGACCGGACTTGCGGCAGGGACGTTGCTTGGTGCCATTACTCCGGGTGGACCATTCTCGCAGTTTCCGCTTGTTGCTGCAATGTGGAAAATGGGCGCTACCCCCGGACCGCTCGCGGCCTATCTTACTTCCTGGGCACTACTTGGAATCAACCGCGTTATCGTCTATGAGTATCCCTTCATGGGCGCAGCATTCACCACAATTCACCTCGCCGTTTGCCTCCTGGCGCCGCCGCTCATCGGATTGACCGTAGGGCTCCTCTTCAAGCAATTTGTGACCAATCCCTGAAAGGCAATCCTGTATTGTTGATGAGGATTTATCTTGCAACACCCCTTGATTGTGGGGGGATATAGAGAGGATGAGTAGCGAGCCGGTATCACCCTTCCTACAGAATGTAGTTCCCCCCCCGGCCTAATACCCCTACAACTTATACCCATAGATTAATCTCACCGCGCGGTCATCCTGATCGACGAATGAACTTCGATCCTTATTGTGGTCCTTGCGACCGCTCCAGTATTCGATGAAGCCGTCGTCTCCGTGCAGTGCTTGATAAAGGGATATTGTAACGCTGTGCTTCAGGTTAGGCGTCCAATCTCCCCACAGCGAAAATTCCGTGCGGCTGAAATTCACTTTGGCTTGCCGCGGTGTCGAATCGAAGAGCAGCGGATCCGTAGGCTGAGGCACGGAACTTTTGACAGCACCATCCGCCAATGACATCCCGACCGACCCATTCAGCCAGACTTGATTCGGTATAAGTGAGTAGCGACCCATCAGATTGAAATTGGTGTAGTCCGTGGCGGTGGTACCTTTGCTCGCCGTCTGACTTGTAATCGCGCCGCTCAGACGCCATTCCCAAAGTTGCTGCAAGCGCGAGACGAGGTTCAGACTGATGGTCGAAAGGTCCGTGTCCATCGCCGGATTCAACTTATCGTCCGTAACGGCAGTGTTGAATCCCAGACTGGCCAAATGATCCCACCCGAAATAGCGGAAGGACTGGTCGGCCGAGACATTGAAACTGTTCTGGACGTTGTCTACCCGGGTATCGGTTGAGTCAGTGCGACCATCATCAAGCGTTACATATTGTTTTTTTCCATCATTCTTGCGATCGTAAGTCCGGAAACCGAGATTCACATTCGGGTAGGCGGGGGGCGAATAGACCGACAATGCCGCTCGGATTATGTTGCGATCGGTCGTCGTTGTAGCGCGCCCATTAACATTGTCGGCATAGGTTTCGTAGCCAATTGTCAAATAGAGGCGGTTATTTAGAAGCCGGATCCGATCCTGGATTGAAAGCCCTGCAACATCAGTCAGCACCGTCGGACTTCCGAATGACCGAAACGAGCGCCCAATCGTCTTGTAGCCAACCTTGAATTCGTTGTCATAGAGATTGAGCATGAGATCGGTGCGATGAGCCATCGACGATTTGATGAGTTCCGACCATAACTTGCCGGCTAACTCGACAGGTTCGACACCTCCAGCGATGATCGAGGTGTCGGTCGGAAGTGGATCGAAGTGCTGATTGACGACGATCAGGTCTTCGATCTGTTTGGCATCCTTCATAGCCCCGCCGGAGATGTCATTATTCACCATACTGACGGCGGTCTCACTGGTAAGGCGAAACTTCCGGTTGCGCGTCAGATACTCGATGTCTGCACCAAAGACGAGATTATCCTTGGGGGCTCGCCCGTATGCTATCGAACTAACCTGATCCCTGGCCTTCAGCACATTGATCGAGAGCGTCAGATTGTCAGAAATGGGAAACCCCGGTCGTATAGCAGTCAATTGCCTCCCATATGTGCCATAGGAGAAACGTTGCCGGATTATGGTGGAGTCCCGCGTTGGATCAACTTGTGACTTCAGCGTATCACTTCCGACTACGACGACCGTCGTGTCGAACCAGGTGTGTCCCTCGACGTCCCGGCGCAATTCACCAGTCGCAAAGTCGAGATTGAACGCCATGCTGCGCAGATTCAATTCGACGCCTCGGGCCCGAACGCCCCAAAGAGTAAATTCAGAGAACCTTGGCTGTGCGTCGCCACCGGTCACGCGGAATGCGCCGTATTTTAGGGTGCTAACAAAACGGTTCTGAGGTTGCTGATTACCACGCTCCATGCTGCTTAGATAGGCTCGGCCGGCCCACTCCAGTCCCCCCTGTCGTCCATTGAACTTGGCATCGAGATACGATATCCGCCGGACGTTCTCGCTCACTTCTTCATACGCCCACCCGCCCGATACCCCGCCTGCAACCATCCCGGCGCTGGCTGGAGGCAGCCCTGCCTGCGGTCCGACAAAACTCCACTCCAACAACTTCTCACGCTGCCTGCCGGAAACCGAGTAGAGCGTAACCGTGTGAACACCGGGCCGGACCGTGGCTAATGGCAGAACTACCAATTCAGATGTAATGCGAGCCGACGAGGTTCGATCGGTTCCGTCATAGTAGATGCGAATAGACGAGGAGTCGATCTGACGAATCGGTTGAAGTATCGAGACTGCAACCAGAACCTGTTTGGGAGGGACGGATTCACCCGGGTTGGGGGAGAGGATCACGAGCGCGTCGCTCGCCGAGACGACAGTCTCGCCGGGCCTGCGCACGGAAAGGCGGTAAGGATCGGACGAAAGTGGTGCGCCTTCAGGTGCTGTCAAGACTGCGCCGTCGGTCAGTTCAACCTGCAGGTAATATTCGATTTCATTGCGAACGGTTGCGCCAGCCGGAATGTCGCCATAGATTCGAAACCGCTCCATTCGCATCTCGACATAGGCAAATGCATCGCGATCCGAAGCCCGGTAATAGATGCGCGCCTCTGAAGGCAGTGAACCTGCCTCTTCGATGGAGGCTTCGATGGCGACCGTCTGTCCACTGATAGCGCCTCCAGGCTGAATATGCACAATGCGCCCGGCTTGAGCATTGCCGAGAGCGGCAAGCAAGACGAGCGCAATGGATATGGCTCCTAATCTGAACCTCAATTCGACCTCCCTAATAACAGATGCACCGCCGTGCGCTCTCTGTGAACCGAACGATCGTAACAGTGCCGTTTGGCACGTTTTCCGCGTGTATATGCCGGCTGCCTGGATTATCTCAGGCAGCCGGCTATACACAAGATTACTCGCCTTCCTGATACCGGATAATGATGCGCCGGGTGCGTCCGTCAGGATCCTGAATCTCTATCTCGATGTCGCTTGGCGGAGCCATTCCCGGATCCGGGTCACCCCGCTGTTGATCCGGTGGAACATTTTGCACATCCACACCGCCCTGACGATTTGCTTCGCCCCGCTGTCCGGGTCGAACCTCAACGATCCTGCCCGATTGGGTATTCAACAGTTCGACCAGTCCTTCAAGAGTAACCACCTGGGTCGTTCCGTCATCGAAGACGATGACCCAGAACTCCGTCCCTTTAACTGACGCCACCGATGTCGGAGTCGCGATTTGTAGAGCGCCGCGCTGTTGACTCACCTTTGCAAAGACCTGTCCTACCTCCATCGACACCCGTTTTGCGATATTGGCCTGGTCATCACGCTTGCCTTCAACAGTCACCTCGGTGTTGGCGGTCAGTTTGATCTGGCTCTTATCATCGGTGAAGATTATCGTGGCAAATCCGTCAGCACCTGTGCGGACCCAGTCGCCATCGTCGAGCGGGGTACCGAACTTGAGCGGTATCTGGCGGTCGGTGCCTGCTTTCTTCAACTGGACATTGCCATTGACCTTCAAGGTCAAGGCAATCGACTTGTCGCCATCGGCAAACAGGTTGCCATTAGCCAGTAATACCCAAAGGCCAACAAGGGTCACCTTGGTGAGGAGCGCACTTCTGATTCTGTTCAGCATGTTTATAAAATACTTGGGCATTGTCGCCTCGTTTTACTGAACGGTGACCGAAACGACACGCCGATTTTGAGCCAGAAGAAACCGGGCCAATTCGGCTGGCGACATGTCGCTTCCGGCGGCTCGAATACGGTTCAGGTTCCAGCCTCGCAGTGAAGGAAACTGTCCGATGATCATCTGATACTGTTCCTCAGTCAACATCTGCCGGAGCAGAGTGAATACGGGACTATCCGCTGGCGGTGCACCGCCTTCCTCTTCGCCGGCACCGCCAAGGATTCCTCCACCACCGCCACCGCCACCTCCACCACCTCCACCGCCGCCGCCGCCGCCACCACCACCGCCACCGCCTCCACCACCTCCGAATCCGGCGCCACCGCCGCC
>VGIQ01000101.1 GCA_016867835.1 Calditrichota bacterium
AAAGGGTCGATACCGTTCATTGGGATCAACCCTATGAATAAAAACTGTCACCCATCTCCCCGCACGTTTGTTACCCATCAGTCCGGTCTATACACCCCCCGCTGAGCGGGGGGACAAAACAAGAGACACTGCACCCATTAACAATAGTCCCATGTTCATCATTTTTCGCTCTTCGTTCTTCATTCTTCTTCTGCCATCCTTGATCGGCGCGGCTCAGATTCGCGGCTATGTGATCGACGGTGCGTCGCAGGAACCGCTTCCAGTAGCGTCGATAGTCGTGGAGGGTTCAGGAGTCGGCACGACGACCAACCTCGACGGCTACTTTGTTTTGCCGGAACTTAAGGCTGGCGAACAGAATCTCACGGTCTCCTATCTTGGCTACGAGACAGCCCGCATCAGCGCGATTGCCGACGGCGACGGCACCCGTCCGATCCGCATCGAACTGACCGCCAAAGGACTGACCTTGCAGGACGTTACGGTCACCTCAAAGCGTTCTGAAGTCGAAGACCTCCGGACGACACCGCGCGTTTCGACGGTTCCGGTCGAGGGCGCGGTGATCAAGAAGATCTCGTCACTGGGCGGTGAGATGGACGTTCTCAGAGCCTTGCAGCAAGTGCCGGGGGTGAAGGCGTCGTCAGACCTTTCGAGTGCGCTCCATGTGCGTGGCGGCAGTCCCGACCAAACGTTAATCTTGATGGACCACAATGTGGTCTATAACCCGTCGCACCTGTTCGGCCTCTTCAGCACCTTCAACGCGGATGCCGTCAAACGGATCGACCTGATCAAGGGCGGATTCCCGGCCGAGTATGGCGGTCGCAGCGGTTCGGTGTTGGAGGTGATCACCAACGAGGGCAATCGCCGCGAAACGCACGGTCTTGCTTCCATCGGGATCGTCTCGGCGCGCGGAGCCATCGAAGGCCCGCTGCCGAACGGGCGCGGCTCCTACGCGGCATCGGCGCGGCGAACTTACTTCGACCCCGTTCTCAAAGCCGCGCGCGAATCGGGCGGCCTCGACCTGCCCGACTACTACTTCTACGACGCCAACGGCAAGATCAACTTCGACCTCTCGGACCGGACGACATTGACACTGGCCGCCTATGCCGGTGACGACATTATGCGCTTCGAGTTAGGTCCGGCTGATGACCGGTTCAACTTCGACCTCGACTGGGGCAACAAGACCTTTTCAAGCCGGATTCGGCACGCCCTCGACCGGGATGTCTTCATCTCGGGGGCGCTCGCCTACAGCCGCTACCGGTCGCATTGGGCTTTTGCCGATCAGAACGTCACGCTCGACGAGGGCGTCGATATGATGAACGACAAGTCGCTCAAGACCGACGTCGAATACTACGGCCTGCCGGGACACCGGATCAAGTCCGGCATCTGGGTCAGCCGGTACGATATCGACTTCCATGAGGCTACCGAAGACATTGTCATTGTCGATGTCGATGAAGCGACGACGAACTACTCGCTCTATTTGCAGGATAATTGGCGGCTGTCGCCCTTTTTCGAACTGCAACCGGGGCTAAGGGCTTATTACCATGAAGCTGGCAAGCACTCGGCGCTTGATCCCCGGCTTGCAGCAGTCTGGCACTACGATCCGCTGTTTCGCATCAAAGGCGCAGTCGGTCGCTATACCCAGTTCCTCAACCTGATCACTTTCGGCGAGGGATTCTCGAATTTCGACCTCTGGGTCCCGATAGACGAGTCGCTGAAGCCGTCCTACTCCCTCCAGGCGGTGTTGGGCATTGAGAAGGACCTTGACGGAGGGATTGAACTGACAGCCGAAGGCTACTGGACCGACATGCGCAACCTCGCGGCGTTCGACCCGAAGACCGACCGGGCGGGGGATGCTGTGGAGGCCTTCGTCAACGGGCATGGTTCTGCCTGGGGTGCCGAATGGATGGCTATGAAGAAGGAGGGCCTGTGGACCGGATGGGTCGGCTATAGCCTGTCCTGGACCAAGCGGCGATTCCCGGCATCGCTCATCAACTACGGGATGTGGTTTTACCCGCAATGGGACCGGAGGCATGACATCATCGTCGTCGCAATGCGACCGCTCTCGCGGTCGTGGGACTTCTCGGCTTCGTGGAGATACAATACCGGGCAGGGTTACACCCAGGCTCTCGGCATCTACACGTCGCGGTTCGCCGATATGGATCCCTCCGACTGGGGCAATTACGGCCGGACGATCCTGCCGGGATCGAAGAACAACTACCGGTTCCCGTCCGACCACCGGCTCGACCTGACGTTCACCTGGAACCACCTGTTCTTCAAGCAGAATGCGAAGTTGAACATCAGCATTTTCAATACTTACAGCCGCCGGCCTTACTGGCAGCGGTGGTTTGACACCAGCGAGAATCCGGCGAAGATCACCGATCTGAAACTGCTGCCCATCCTGCCGCTCGTCAGTTATGAAGTCAAATTCTGAGGGTATCCCGATGCCGAATGCTGAAAATAAAGAGGTATTGCCTGGCGGCTACCCGATTTATCGGGGGGTAGTGTCGGTAATCTTGCTCCTGACTCTCTACCTTGCCGGCTGCGAATCCCAACCCACCGAGGTCGATGACTACCAGCCTGAACTGTTGCTCTACGGCTTCCTTTACAATGGGATGCCGGTCAGCGAAGTTTTCCTTCAGCGCATCGCGCCGCTGAGGGGCTTTTACGATCCGCAACTGAGCGGCGTCACTGGCGCGGCCATGCGCATATATCAGATCGGCGGAAACGACACCCTGCAACTTACCGACGATCCGGCCTATCGGGGACGTTATGTCCCGGCGGCAGGCGGGTTGCTGATACCGGTCGGCAAGCAGCGCTACCGGATCGAAGTCATCAATGGATCCGAGTTTCTCGAGGCCGAGACGGTCATCCCCGACACGTTTCGGTTTGTGAGCATCTATCTGAAAGATGATGCCGGGAACATAACGCCGGTCCGCGAGGGCGACACCCTGACCCGGCATCACCCCAATATGTACTGGGAATGGTCGCCCTGCGATTCAGCCGGAGGCTATACCGGGATGATCGTCGCGCTCACGCCCCGCGACAGCCTGATTCGGCTCGACCCAGAATGGGATCCTGCCACCGACTCACTCGAGGAGTCGGAACGGAGCCGCGCCGGATACACCATTATGCGCGACGACCAGACGATGATCACCATCCCGTGGATATTCTTTGAATGGGAAGGTCCGCAGCGGGTGACGCTGCTGGCGATTTCCCGCGACTACTACGAGTATCTCTTCACCACTTTTCGGGTGCAGCAAGGGCTCATCGCGGAGCCGCAGTGGAATGTCAGGGGTGGAATCGGGATCTTCGGTGGGATGGCACGGCGGTCTTTCAGGGTGGTGATGAAGCGGACGGGATAGTCATTATTGTGGTGTCAGGTGTCTTCATCTGACACCCGCCGTCGGGTGGGGACACCCGACGGCACGATGCCATTGTGGTGTCAGTTGTCTTCACCTGACACCAGCCGTCAGGTGGGGACACCCGACGGCACGATGCCATTGTGGTGTCAGGTGTCTTCACCTGATACCAGCCGTCAGGTGGGGACACCCGACGACACGATGTCTAACCCCTGGCGATGACGATGATGCCGATCAGGATGACGACCATCCCGATCACTTTGGGAGCCGTGAAGGACTCCTGAAAGAGCATCACCGCTCCGGCCGTCACCAGTGCAAAGGTGATTCCGACCAGAATTGGATAACTGGTCGAAACCTCGGCAATCGAGAGCACCCGGAACCAGACCAGTGCGCCGAGAAAGTAAAGGAAGAACCCGAGCGGGATCGATGGCTCGCGGAGGAGGCGCACCATCAGGTCGGCGAATGAGCCTCCGGCAAGCCGAAAGCCGCCGATGCGGAGCAGTCCCCAGCGCAATAGCAGGTTGGCGATCACCGTCACAACGGCCGCGACAACGGTGAGGGATAAGGCTTGATTAGACAAGAAGGTGGCTTGTTGAGTGTTGAAAGCTATAGGTCAAGCAAGAAGGCGTGATATTTGCAAGTAAGGTGCTGTTATCGTAGATTGAATATAATATAGCAGCGAGAACGAACCTTATGGACTGGAAAGGCCTTCTGTTCGCCGCATCCCTGTTTTTGGCGCTGGGCGTCTTTATCGGCTGCGAAGAGGAGACTGCAACAGAGCCGCTGCCCAAGGCGCACCATTTGCAGATCGAGGCCCGGTCGAGTGCAATTTCTGCACGGGAGGACGATGCCCGGGCTTTGGCAGTCGATGTGCGGTGTCTGGCTGAAGACGGGTCGGTCGTCGAAGGCGTTGCCGTAACGATGCGGGTGGTGTCGGGTCCCGGTGAGGTTGCTCCCGGAGCCGGCCTTTCGGACCGACAGGGTCTGGTGCGCATACTCTATTTTGTAACCCTTCCCTACGGCGACACGACCACCACGTTGCGCGCAATCGTCGAAGGCGACTCGTCCGATATTGCAATTGCCCTGCACGGCGATCCGGCGCCCTCGACCGTCGAACTGACTGCCGATCCGGCGATCCTAAGCGTCTCCTATTCCCACCTCGAGCGCACCTTACTCTATGCCACTGTCCGTGACCGGCGCGGCAGCCCACTGCCGGGTGTTAACATTGGCTGGAATGTCCAGTCGGGCGTAGTGCGGCTTGGGCCGGTGCTCGGACTGACCGATGCCAACGGCGTCGCGCATAACATCGCGACCGTCGATGGCTACTGGTTCGGCACTGCCGAGATCACCGCGCTGGTAACGATTCCAGCCGAATCGTCGCCCCCCTCGGGAGGATCAGACCGCAACGTATTTCGCACCGCGGGCAGCGACGGTACGCTCATCTCGGACACACTTCGCGTCGAAGTGCGGCAGGTCGGACGGGTCTATCTCGAGTTCCCGGTCCGGGATACACTGGTCTATACGAACTCGAATCAGGACCGCCTGATCCTGCGCGCGCGGCTGGCCGATACTGGTGGCGAGACAGTCTCCGGCGCGACGATCAATTTCAGCGCAACGTCACTCTATCTATCTGTTACCGAGGCGGCGATCACCGACCCGTTTGGGACGGCGATATTCGAGGCTCACGCCACCGGCACTCCCGGACGGGGTTGGATATATGCCCGTTACAGCCCGCTCGATTTAATCGACAGCATGTCGGTGACGGTCGTCTCGCGGTCGCCGCAACGGATTGCGCTTGAACTCGAGAGCCGCGGTCCGACCCGCTGGGCCGACTCGTCCTATCGCGCCACCGTCCGGGTGCAAGGCATCAACGGTGAGCCGCTCTATCACATCCCGACGCGCCTGCAGTCGCAACTCTATGCCGCCGCCTCGGTCGTCCTGACCGGCGAGGATGGGATCGCCGTCCATAGTTACTATCCCTCCGTTGGCGGGGGCGAGAATCTCCGTGCCGAAGCGGTCGGTTATCAGCTCGCATCGCGCAGTCAGGAGTTCACGCTCTTCAAATGGCCGGCGCAGATAGCGGGCAGTCTCGAGCCGTCCGGGGGACCGGAGGCGTTCTTCTATCGTTTCCGGGTGCTCGACGCCAACTACCTCGGCGTCCCGGGGGAGGTCGTTCGCGCCACGATAGACATGGGCAGACTCACGCGCGACGAGGTCGTTACCGATTCGCTGGGACGCGGCGAATTCGGCATTTTTAGCGGCGACCCGGGAGTATATCTCCTGGCACTTTCATGGCGCGGTCAGGAAGCCTTCATCGAGGTGCCCATAGTGGGACGGACATTGGGCAATATGATCGTCCGGGCTGAGCCGTTGAACCTGTCGGCTCGTGGATCGGGTGGACTCGATACGACGGCAATCCTGAGCGTTCTCCTTTTCGACCAGTTCGGCGACACACTACTGGAGCCGAGAACGGTCTATATCGGACTTGTTGACGAACCGGCTGTGCCGATGGGCTGCACCATTAACGGACGATCCCTCGACAGCGTTGTGACGAGTAATGGTCTCGGCGAAGCGACGCTCTTTGCGGGATCGCTATTGGGTGAAAAACTGATCCAGGCCTACTCCTTTCGCGATGTCGGGAGGCAAGATACCGTCCGGGCGATACTCTCGACGGTCGCCGTCGTGGCCGGACCGCCGGGATCGATTAGCCTCCATGTGGATGATGAACCCCGAGCAGCAGCAGGCGGACGGTGGCAGTTAGAGACAACGGCGTTGATCCGGGATTTGCTCGGCAATCCGGTGCGCAACGGCATTCCCGTGGCATTCAGTTTCATGCCTCAACCGGTGCTTACGACAGGGCCGGGTGCGGCGCTCGCCAACTACCTCTTCGATGCCGGCGAGGCGTTCCAGATCCGCACTGTTTGGGCTTCGACCGAATCGCCCCGGGGCGCGGTGAGCGACACCGCTCGCTTTCAGTTGCCGCCAATCAACGGTCTCCTGTCGCTCGAAGTCGATTCGAGCGTTATTCACATCAGCCGGGACGAGCCGCTGCGCATTCATACCGTGCGCCTCACCGCCTATCTGACATCGGCAGGTGAGCCTGCCAACGGCGGGCTGATTCACTTCACCGCCGCTCGCGGGCAGTTGAACTGGTGGGATGAAGCGCTCGGCGGTTACCGGGTGTTCCCGCCCGATTCAGCGGTCAAACTGACCGGCATCGTCGATGAGCATAATGACGAACGCCCCGGCGAAGCGACGGTCTATCTGCGCGGGGCAATGAACGATTTCTTTCTCGATGCCTTCACCGACGAGACGATCGTCCAGGTCATCGCCCGGGTGGATGGCTTCGATATTGTCAGCGACCCAGTGATTCTGCTAATTCGAAGATAGATAGAGGGGTCCAATGGCTCTGGCACTCATTTGTCTCAAGCCAAAGCGCAGAAGCCGTAGAGAGATGCAGTTGAGACTGCCCTATGCGAGCAATTTCGCCGTCGCCTTGTTGCTCCTGACAGGTGCAATTGCTCATGCCGGCCGAACCATCCGGTCAGGTGAAGGCATCGGAGCGGAACGCCTTTATCAACCTCGCCCGGAGACGCTGGCTGTCGGGCATCCGCGACTCACGACGGATGCCGGCCGGTGGAAACTGACCTGGGAAGCGCCGCCGGTCGTTGCCGGTTACGACAATGTTCCCTTCTCCCACTACCTCGTCTATGCTGGTGCAGTGCCTGCACCGGAAGAACTGATCACCAGCCCGTTCGATCCCTTCACGCAACTACCGGAGACCGACCAGCCGGCGCGGTTCTTCAGTGTCAAAGCAGTCTATGGTCCGGCCGCGAGCAGCCGGCACCTTAGAGGCGCCGGACGCGATCCTGAAGCGATTCTCGACTTTGAGGAAGGCGATCTGAACCTGACCTCTTACTCTCAGGCCGAGGATCGCCAGGCCGACCGGTGGGAACTGACCGACCGGCAGGCTTTGCCCGGCAGCCGGCGCAGTCTGCGCCTCTTCGGCAATACCTGGAAACAGTTATCACAGGAGAGGATCGACCTTGACAGCGCAACGGTATGGCAGTTAGGTATCCTCGCAACCGGATCTGCTGGTGAACTGCAAGGCTTTGGCATCGGAGACGGCGAGAACGAACTGATCTACACTTTCCACGGCAAGGAAACGTGGTGGGATCAAAGTTGGCAGATCGCCAACCAGGACTCCCGTGCTCGCAACAGGTGGAACCTTTGGCGGCTTGCAGTAGGCTACGACTGGAGCATTCGCTTCGGCTACGACGGCGCAATCACCCGATTCTTCTTCATCAACGATAACGATACCACCAATCCCGCGGGTGAGGTCTATTTCGACAATCTGTTGGACATCACAGGCGACATACCACCGGTGCCGGAGGTAAAGGTGCGCTGGCGGGTCGATCCCTCGGTCGAAGCCGAAGGGACGCTGGTGCGGTTCCTCAGTTTGATCGAGAATCGCGACCCGGATGGTGTGACCCTCGAGTGGGATTTTGGCGACGGGACGATGGGCCGGGGCTGGACGCCGTGGCATGTCTTTCCAGATGGATTCTGGAGAGTCGGGATCACAGCGCTGGGGAATGAAGGGTTTATCGGCCGAAAGAGCCTGGTCGTCGAGGCGGGTGAAGTGCGGCAGCGCGAGAGCATCCTCATCGGTCTGGCGGGCGACGTGATGCTGGCTCGACGCTACGAAGAGGCGGGCGGGATCATCGACCGCCTCGGTCCGGAAGCGGTCTTTGCCCGCATCCGGCACCGGACGACGGCGGCGGATATGTTTTCAGTAAACCTCGAATGCCCGTTGACCGATGAAGGGACACCGCATCCCACCAAAGACATTACCTTTCGAGGTCGGCCTGAGAACGTCGCCGGTCTGGTCTATGCCGGAATCGACGTTGCGACCCTCGCCAACAACCACGTCTCAGACTATGGCGATAGAGGGCTTGAGGAGACGACTCAAGTCCTCGACGCCGCCGGGATCGGCTGGACCGGAGCCGGGCTGAACGAATATCAATCCTTGCAGCCGGTCTTTCGGACGGTGCGGGGACTCAGGGTCGGTTTCCTCGCCTATGCCAACCGGACCGGCCGCGACTATAATGCCCGACCCTACCTCGACGCCGGTTTCGATAAAGCCGGGCATGCCTACTTTTCAGCCGATAACATCATTCGCTCGGTGCCCGACGCTGCAGCCCAATGCGACCTCTTGATCATCGCTGTCCACGCCGGGTCGGAGTATTCCGAAGCGCCGATGGGCTACGATCCCACCTCGCCCTATCCTACCTGGAGTGATGAACGAGTCGTCCTTGAAGCGCGCGTCGATTCGGCGTCGCGCGAACTCTCGCACCTTGCCATCGATCTCGGCGCAGGACTGGTCGTTCAGGCACATCCGCACGTCCTGCAGGGCTTCGAGGTCTATAACGGGGTGGTGATCGCGAGCAGCATGGGGAACTTTGCGTTCGATCAGAATTTCTGGGAGACCTGGCCGTCCGCGATCCTGTGGGCTGAGGTGGACCGGAGCGGTGTCCGGGCAGTTGAGATCGAACCGGTCTTCGTTGATAACTACCTGCCGACGCCGGCGGTGGGCAGCCTCGGTGCGAAGATCCTGGACCGGCTGGCAAACTTCTCGAGAGATTTGAATGGCCTCGTGCTCCCCGATTATCAGCGGCTGCGGGCGCGGGTAGTGATCGACCAGAGCGACCTGACCCGGCAGTCGAGCGCCCACGAGACGGCAGGCCGGATGCGGTGGATTGCGTCCGATGGAGTCTGGCGGTCGGAACCGCTGCGGCTCGATGCCGGCGGCTTTCCGGCGGCGCTTGAAGCGCTGCTGGCCGAAGCGATGGATGCCGGCTGGCGAGTCCGCGTAGGGCGGGAGTTGCTCCTCGTTGGCGGGATCGAGCAGGAGGGCGCCGAGGTCTGGAACTTCAACAGCCAATATGAGGGGCGCGACTCGGCGGTCGTTCGCTCGGGCCGGTGGAGCGCTTTCCTGCGCCGGAACGCCGGTCAACAGGACGCCGTAACCGATCTGATCCAGCGCATCCCGGTGCGCGGCCCGGCCGACCATCTAACCCTTTGCGGCTGGCTAAAGACCGATGGCGCGCGCAACGCGTCGCTGCAGGCGCGGTGGTTCCGGTTCCGCTATGATGCACAGCAACAGAACATCTACGGCGATTCGCTCGTCGAGGGAAGATTTTCGGGCGACCGGGAGTGGTTCTATGTCTGGCAGGATCTGGCCTTGCCGCAGAATGCTGCCTTCATGAGCCCCCGGTGGCAGAACTACGGACCGCAGGAGGGCACGGGCTACCTGCGGGTCGATGATGTCGAATTGATCCGTTGGGAGGAGTGGATTGACGCACCGGAGGGACGCCTCGAGTTCGACATCCCGTCCGACCTATTCTATATGCAGGTCGAAACGCGCCGGCCCATCGAGACAGTAAGAGCGAGGTATAGGACGGTCCGGTTCGAATGAAGAATTGTGAATTAAGAATGCAGAATTCTAATTATGACAGTTTTAGGCGATATGGTGACTTGGACTTGACGGGTAGGGTGAGAGGCGCAGGCAGTGCGCCTCTTTTCGTTTGGGGATGTGGTGAATCTGCCATAGAGGCATCCGGTGGCACGGAAGTGGCAATATGTCCCCTGTGCCTTGAGCCCTAAGCCTTGAGCCAAAACACCATGCCTCAACCCAGATTACTTCCCCCCATCACCGAGCCACTTCGAGCGCTTTTGACCGGCAACGAAGCGATCGCCCTCGGCGCTCGCGAAGCCGGCGTTCAGTTCGCCGCGGCTTATCCCGGAACACCCTCGACCGAAATCCTCGAGACGATGGGCCGTCTGCCCGGCGTCCGGGCCCAATGGTCGGTCAACGAAAAGACCGCCTTCGAGTCCGGCATCGGT
>VGIQ01000102.1 GCA_016867835.1 Calditrichota bacterium
GGGGGATGTTTACTTTCTCGATTCGCTGCCGGTTCGGATGCAGGGATTGGACTTTGTCGTCGTCGCCTTGGTGGCGATGCTCCTGACGCTTCTGGCGACGATCTACCCGGCACGGCGGGCCGCCAAACTCGATCCGGTCGAAGCGATTCGGTATGAGTAGCAGACTCTGATGGCACTGCTGCTCGAGGTGCGAAACCTCACGGTCCGGTATGGTGGAGTCACGGCAGTCAATGGCATCGACCTGGATGTTGGAGCCGGTGAAGCAGTAGCCCTCATCGGATCGAATGGCGCCGGCAAGTCATCAACACTAATGGCATTAAGCGGCATAGCCCCGGCGATAGGGTCGATTCGGTTCGATGGCGAGGAGATTGGCAGCCTTTCGCCAGTCGAACGAGTCCGTCGTGGTATCGTTCAGGTCCCGGAAGGTCGGCGAATATTCCCGCGCCTTACGGTCGACGAGAATATCCTTATGGGAGGATACGTTGGAGGTAATAAGCCGATTACGTATCGGGAGGAAAGGAAAGATGCAATAACGAGGAGCGAAGATACGGCGCCTCACCCCGGACTGCAAACTTCACTCCGCAGAGAGAGATATTCCGACAGATTTGAGGAGGTGCTCAACCTGTTCCCTATCCTGAAGGAGAGACTGCGACAAATGGGGGGAACGTTGTCGGGCGGGGAGCAACAAATGCTGGCTATTGCGCGCGGCCTTATGGCCGAGCCGAGGCTTATGTTGCTCGATGAACCGTCACTGGGGCTGGCGCCACTGCTTGTGCAGCGGATTTACGAGACAATTGAGCGGCTCGTGGCGACGGGGCGCTCAATCTTGTTGGTTGAGCAAAACGCCCGGGCGGCTCTTCGAGTGTCGCACCGCGCTTACTGCCTGGAAACCGGGATCATTACGCTAAGCGGGCGAGCGGTGGACCTGACGGGCGATCGGCGGGTGCAGGAAGCATATTTAGGAGTAGCGGGAGCGTAAGAGATTGAATGTCCGCTTGAAATTTATAGACTCTCATTAGTGATCTAAGCCTGAACGATGTGAAGGGTCTCGTTTCTGCTCTAAAGCGAGATGCTTCACTGCGTCAGCATGACATCAATCCAGTTATGCGCATCTTATATTAATCGGGGCATCAAATAGTAGCATCAGTAGGACGGACATTCTTGTCCGTCCAAAGGGCAGGCATTCCTGCCTGCCCTACTGGATAATACCACAATTATCTGCACCCATTAATAATGACGTTGTGAATAGATACGCATGAACAGAACTACAGCCTCCCTGCTATCCACTCCGCAAGCGGTCCGAAGAAAACGCCTAAGACTATCGTTGGCACCACAGTCGCAAGTCCCAATGACACCGTCAACCAGCGATTTTGAGACGATTCAACTTCTGATTCCCACTCTATGGCTTCGGGTTCATCAAGATACATTTCCCGGATTACCCTAATATAGTAGAATAGCGAGACGACTGTGTTGGCGATAGCGATTATCGCAAGGGCGATTAACTCCCCCTTCACCAGCGCCGCCAGAAGATAAAACTTCCCGATAAATCCTGCCAGTGGCGGCAAGCCGGTCAGACTGAAGAGAAAGACGGCCATAAGCAGCGCCGGTACCGGATGCGACTTACCCAACCCCCTGAACCGACTTATATGATCGGATGCTTCTCCGTCATTCTGCATTCTAAATTCTAAATTCTTAATTCGTTCTACCCGGTCCACAACAAAGAATGCTCCCAAATTCATAAACATATAGACGGCAAGGTAGAACATGACGCTCGCGACGGCAAGGTCACGGACTTCGCCTGTGGGAAATGCCGCGACCGCGCAGAATCCCATCAGCATATAGCCGGCATGCGCAATCGATGAATAAGCCAGCAGCCTTTTCAGTGAAGTCTGCCAGATGGCCCCCAGATTGCCATAGGTCATCGTAACCGCCGAAACGGCGGTGAAAAAACCAACTGCAGAAAGACCAAGGAACGGCGATGCATTGGTGTAAAGCGGCAATAATCTGAACAGCGCGGCAAAACCTGCCGCCTTGGGCGCGACCGAAAAGAACGCTGTTATCGGCGTCGGCGAGCCTTCATAAACGTCCGGACACCAGAAGTGGAGCGGCACCAACGCCATCTTATAGCCAATCCCTGCCAGCACCAGTATCAGCCCGATGACCGTCGCGGCGCCTGCCCCAGAGCCTTGAGCCATAAGCCTTGAGCCCATTTCGGGCAGACTGGTCGTCGCGGTCAGCCCGTAGAGCAGCGAGAAGCCGTAGAGCATCAAGCCCGAAGACATCGCTCCGAACAGGACATATTTGAGTGCCGCTTCCGCTGACTTGGGCTCCTTACGACCGTAGCCGGCAAGGATATAGGACGGAATCGAGACCAGTTCGAATCCGACGAAGAGCGTTACGATGTCGTTTGAACCGGCCAGCAGGAACATCCCCAAGACGCTCGACAAGACGAGCACATAAGGCTCGCCTTCATCCCGGAAGCGGAAGGCGAGCATTGCGATGCTGATCAACGTCGCGGCGATGAAGAGCAAGCGGAAATAGAGCGCCGCGCCGTCCTGGACGACCGCGCCGAAGAGGTAGCCGCCGACCTTCTCTTCGCCGGCGAGGGCGGCACCCGCAATGGCGACTAACAGCACCGCGCTGATCCCGGCTGCGATGTGACCTTGCCGCTCCTTGACAATAAGATCGACGATCAGCAGCCCGAGAATTCCCCCGGCCAGGATCAGTTCGGGGAGGAAGGGGAGGAGGTTGATGGTCATGGAAAATGGAAGATGGAAAATGGAACGATGCTAACGGGTGGTCTTAAGCGTCTTCATAAAACCGCCGATCATTGCTCCAAGTCCAAAGCATTCCTCGATTAATTGGTCGCAGGTTTTGCTGTCTGCAAGTTCAAGTTCTCTTACAAATCTGATTTGGGTGCGCAGTTCCCCGGCAGAGCCTTTGGCGATGGAAAGAAACTGGCGGAATTCATTGGTGATGCGTCGTTCGTATCCCTCGGCGACATTGGATGGAATCGACAAGGCAGCCCGGCGCATTTGCGACCTTGTTGCAGAATCGATGCGTTTGTCCTGAGACAGCCTATAAGCCGCCTTGGCAAGTGCAAACGCTCGTTTCCATATATCGAATTCTTCAAACGGCTTGTATCCCCCCATTTCCATCGGATCATTGACGTTTTGTTCCATCTTCCATCTTCCATTTTCCATGTTTGGGAACGTCGGGTGTAGTTGAAAAATCGTCACATCGTCACCGATTTGGCGTATCTAATATCCCATACGGGAGATACCGCGTGACGGAAGGGTGACGGAAGGGTGACGGAATGCTCTACTCGTCACGTTTTGGCCAACTTCGATTAATCGAATTCTTCTATCATAGTCAGCGCCGCGCCTCGAGTTTGGCCAATCTCTGCCGGCTGAGTTCGATCGCCGCTTCAATTTCAATTTTGCTTAGCTCTTTGTCCAGCCATTAGGGAGCAATATCAGTCTTACTCATTTCGGCAATACGGCAGGCTTGACTTCAGCGCCTCTGTCGCCTCTCCACGGCTCCTTTGACTTTGGCAATTGAAACGATATCTATTAATGGGTGCAGACAATTGTGGATCAAGACATTCGCATACCGATTATATCCGCCCAAGGAATATCGGGAAGCGCCTCCTTCGTCTCATCCGAAAGAAGTCGCGCGCTTTACCGATGATGCCAATCCTCCGGGTTACGGAGTCTTGAATCTCCCCCACCCGCTCGAAAGTTTCAGTTCCAAGCCAATCGTGTAGTCGATGATCCGATGGCACGAATAGACTATGTCGTAGAGAAGCGATTCATCCCGCTGCATAGAAGCGCTCCGCGTGTCCAAGTATATGCCGGCGGCGAATCCAGTTCGGGTTCTCCTCGACGGCTTCGCGCTCGACCAGATCGACTTTTCGCCCAACAATTTCGGCGAGTTCGTTTTCGGCGTGCATTACATCGAAAAGGCTCCAGTGCGAGTTCTCCGCAAACCGCACCAGTACGTCCACGTCACTGTCTTCTCTGAAGTCGTCCCGGATGACTGATCCAAACAGCGACAGTTCGACGATCTTCCATTTCTTGCAGAAGGCTTCGACCTTTTCGCGGTCTATCGGAAGGCGAATGGACTTATCATGGATATTCTCACTCATCACTTGCTCTTGGTTGAAGATATTCGAAGCTCCCGACCAACCGGCCGACGAACCAGCCGTCGTCTTCCCAATATTCAAGTGTATAAGGATTGGGTCATGGTTCAGTTCCCATTAACTGGAAGATGCAATATAGACTCGTCCATACTATTCCGCAAGTCCTCTGGATTGTCCGCCTGCGGCGTCCCTGTGCCCGTCCCGCCTGCGCGGGAATGACGCCCGTTCGCCCCCTCATTCCGCATTCCTCATTCCGCATTCCGCACTCCCTACATCCCCGCAATCTGTCCTGCGGCGCGCATCATCTGCCCCAGATGCGACAGCGAGGTGTTCATCAGATTCAACACCGGATGAGGCCAGATGCCGAGGAAGAGCACGATCGCCCCCAACGGTATAAGCGTGAATAACTCACGGCGGTTGATCTCCGGCAATCCGGCATATTTGGGATTAGTCGCTCCAAAGAACATCCGCTGCACCGTCCAGAGCAAGTAGCCCGCTGTGATGATAATGCCCAGTATCGCGATCATCGTGAAGGTCCGCCAAACCGGAAACGCGCCGATGAAGACCATTGCCTCGCTGATGAACCCCGACAGCCCGGGCAGCCCCATCGACGCAAAGAACGCCAGCGCGGTCACTCCCAAATATCGCGGCATTACGTTCGCCAGCCCGCCAAAGCCCTCGATCTCGCGGTGGTGCGCCCGGTCGTAAATCACGCCGACCAGAAGAAAGAGCATCGCGGTGATCGTCCCGTGGTTGAACATTTGGAACACCGCGCCGTTCATCCCGGCGTCGGTGAAGGCGCTCATCCCGAGCATCACGTATCCCATATGCGAGATCGACGAATAGGCGACCAGTTTCTTTAGGTCTTTCTGAGCCATCGCACAGAACGCGCCGTAAATGATGTTGATCGTCCCCATCAGCGCCAGGAACCACGCGAAATAGACCGTCATATCGGGCAGCATCGGATAGGATATGCGCAAGAGGCCGTAAGTGCCCATCTTCAGCAGCACACCGGCAAGGATAACCGATATTGCGGTCGGGGCTTCGACGTGCGCATCGGGCAGCCAGGTGTGGAACGGAAAGACCGGCACCTTGATCGCGAACCCGACATAGAGCGCAAGCCACATCAGGATGCGCACCGAATTGACGCTCAGCATTCCGGTGTGATTCGTCTGATCCATCATCACGAGCATGTCGAAGGTGTGCTTGCCGGTTGCGGGGTCGGCGGTATTGAAGTAGAGCACCAGCATCGCGATCAGCATCAGCACCGAGCCGATTAATGTGTAGATAAAGAACTTGATCGCCGCATAGACCCGCCTTGGCCCGCCCCAGATGCCGATCAGGAAATACATCGGCAGCAGCATGATCTCCCAGAAGACGTAGAAGAGGAAGAAGTCGAGAGCGACGAACGTCCCCATCATGCCCGTTTCGAGCAGCAGGAAGAGCGCGAAGTAGCCCTTGACGCCCTTCTCGATGCCGAACGACGCCGGTATGCAGAGGAAGCAGAGCAGCGCGGTCAAGAGCACCATCGGGAACGACAAGCCGTCCACGCCGACGCTGTAGTTGATGCCCCACATCGGGATCCACGCCGCATGTTCCTTGAACTGGAACTCGGCCGGGTTGTTGATGCCGGGCAAGCCACCGTCGAACTGGAAGTAGAGACCGATGGCAAGCGCGAGGACGATAGCCGTTGTGCCCAATGCCGTCCAGCGGATGATCTTCGGATTATTCCCCGGCATCAGCGCGATGATCGCCGCGCCCAAGACGGGGAGGAAGGTGATTAGGGTTAGGGACATGTTATTGTGTATTTCATACTCTGTTATTTTGGAAGCTCTGGTGTATTAGCGACAATTGTGCCCCACATTCTTTTGAACATGAAATCGGACATCACATAGTCGCAGAATCGATCATCGAATTCATGCCAATGCTGAAAGATAAGCCAAATGAGAAATATCTCATCATCCACCAAATACGGTGGTTCAGGTGATGCGGCTAACTTAGTCATTAGATCATTTATGCTGGTAGCGATGACATCTGCAATTTGAAGTATCGGTTCCGAAGACGATGACTCACATTTCAGTTGCTTTACACTTTCATATCCGAATATATGAGGTATTTCTCGACCGATTCCAAGGATTGAAGGATTTGCTTTCTTCAGCAGATCAAAAAAGGAAATGAACGAACTATCATATTGTGGTGAAGAATCAAAGATTATCTCTGCATCTGCCACCAATCCGAAACGATAATGATATTCAATTTTACTAAACATACCCATAATGGTGAAGAAGTTTGGCGATTTTAATACACCTCTTTTCATCGAATGTTCAGTTGGATTGCAATTCAAATCCCGAATTGTCTCCTCGAGTTCATTTATTTTCACACCTAACATAAGTTCGTGAAGTGGTGTGCCCTTCAGACATTCAATCACCAATGCAAGTGCGCTTTCGGCACCTTCACCTTTCTGAAAGAAATTAGAACAGGCTTGTGCAGCCTCTTCCGATAATTTAGAGTGAATTAACGATGCTCGCTCACGCTTGCCAAATGGCCAAGTGAATGAATTATCGCACTTGTCATTGTATGCGGGATCCAGAAAATCGTCATCTATAAATGTTGAAATAACAAAGTGTTTTTCGCAGATTCCCAGAAATAATGACATCTCTTCCTTCATTAATACTTCGAGTAATTCACGTGCGATCCGAGTACGTCTCCAATCTCGCAGACTCTTCGCATGCAGTTCACCGACTATCCTTTCTCGCTTTCTCATTGCTTCTAAAGCTGAAATTATATGCGTCAGTCTATTTTCAGGCAACCCAACAGCCACCATTGAAAGGAATGGCTGCGAATCGATTAATCGACTGCCGGTATTTCCAGCCTCATCGATATAAACAGTATGAGCTTTCATCATCTGGTGACTCTTATGGCCACAGAATCTGTATCTATACTTCTTCCATCGGAAACAATGACCTTGGCAAAGACAGTGTCTATTTGAATGTATCCATCTGCTCGCCAATTTGGCGACTGGGCAGTAACCGGGTCGTCAAAACGCCCAAATGTGCAACTCCAATTGAATCTTAAGCTATCGTCTTCCGAATCCGTCGCGATACAATTCAGTCGCGTCACTTCTGCATACATACCACTTCCTGTCCTAACGTTGTTCGGGCTTGCGGTTACACTCACGATCTGCGGCGCATGATTTGCTCCCGGACCGGTTGACGGGTCGTTCTTGTCGTCCGATGAGCAGCCCACAGTTAGGGCGGCAAGGACGGCGATTGAAAGTAAGAACTTCATTTCACATTCCTTCAATGTTGTTTGTTTGGGACGACAGGCTTCAGCCTGTCGCGTTGTGATCTTCCGAAAACGGGATGGGATCGCCGAATCGGAATTCGGCGCTACGCGTATGCCGCGTGGGGCGGGATTCCGATCCCGCCAGGCCCTGCGTGGGGTGGGATTCCGATCCCGTCATTATCCTCGATTCGCCGAATCGGAATTCGGCGCTACGCGTTTGCCGCGTTGGGCGGGATTCCGATCCCGTCATTATCCTCGATTCGCCGAATCGGAATTCGGCGCTACGCGTTTGCCGCGTGGGGTGGGATTCCGATCCCGTCATTATCCTCGATTCGCCGAATCGGAATTCGGCGCTACGTGAATTCGGCGCTACGTGAATTCGGCGCTACGAATCCCTCAAATATACCCACTTATAATTCTGAATATCTCCCCATCTTCTCTGAGGATTTGTTAGGACGTAATTCACTTTCTCTTCCCAATCCGACTGATTACGGATGATATGGTCATAGTACTCCCTTTGCCAGACCGGCCCCCCTCTTGAAAACTCCATAACCATCTTGGTGGCTGTAAACCGTTTCAGGGAATAGACCAATTGTTCGAGCTTCCATTTGTCTTTTGGTGACAGGACAACATGCACATGATCGTGCATAACCACATACGCATCGAGAGTCAAACGTTTGCCATCGAAGAATTTTATTGACGCCGAGATCATATCCCGTTCGACATCGTGCAAATCACCCTGTCCCGGACTCAACCGCCATGTGACGAAGTAAGTCGAACCTTCAAGCCGCCAGTGAGGTAGATTCCGAAGGTAGATTTCAAACCCTGACATTAGGTACCTTTCTTTTCGCCGAATCGGAATTCGGCGCTACGCGTTTGCCGCGTGGGGTGGGATTCCGATCCCGCCATTATCCTCGATTCGCCGAATCGGAATTCGGCGCTACGCGTTTGCCGCGTGGGGCGGGATTCCGATCCCGCCATTATCCTCGATTCGCCGAATCGGAATTCGGCGCTACGCGTTTGCCGCGTGGGGCGGGATTCCGATCCCGTCATTATCCTCGATTCGCCGAATCGGAATTCGGCGCTACGCGATCAACATCACCACCACCACCCCTACCGCCGCGGCCGTGTATAGAATATAGCGCTGCACCTGACCGCCCTGCAAGAGCCTCGCCAGACGTCCCCAAAATCCGACTATCCAAGCGGTTAGATTCACCAGTCCGTCCACCACCACATTGTCGAACCAACCGGTAATAAACGAGTAGCCCCTCGTCACCCACGCCGAGCCGTTCACAATACCATCGATGACCTTCAGGTCGAACCACGCCAATCCTCTTGACAATCCGAGCGTCCCCCGGATCGCCGTCGCATCGTAGATTTCGTCCATCCACCACTTGCGGAACATGCCACGATAGACGACACCAAAGCGGAGGCGCCATTTTTCGGGGTCGAAAGCGCGATAAATCGCGCTGCTACCGGCGCGTTGATGATAGGCCCAGGTTGCCACCCATATCCCCAATCCTGCTACCAGAATCGAGATCAGCATTGCCCAGATGTGAGCCGTGTGTTCGGTGTGCTCTAATGCGGAATGATCTTCAGCATTAGAATTAGCATTGACATAAGCATCTTCTTCGTGTTCTTGGTGTTCTTTGTGGTTGGAGTATGCCCGTTCCGGCGTTGGGAAGAGGGTCGCAAACCATCCCCCCTCCGGCGTAGTCGGATTAAACGCCGGCGCGGCATAGAAGAAGAAAAGGCTTAGAGTCGAAAGGGTCACCAACGGCATCGTCATTACCCGAGGCGACTCGTGCAGGCGATGCGCCGCCTCTTCCCCACCCCGAAAGGTTCCGAAGAAGGTCAAATAGACCAGCCGGAACATATAGAATGCCGTCAATCCCGCTGCTGTAAAGCCGAAGATCGGCAATAGCACGTGCCGGGGATGCTCCATCGAAAACGCTAACGTCCCACCAAGGATTGCGTCCTTGGAGAGGAATCCCGCGGTGAAGGGCACTCCCGCCAGCGCTGTCGTCGCGATAAGAAAGGTCCAGAACGTCACCGGCATAAGCTTCCTAAGGCCGCCCATATTCCGCATATCCTGAGGATCAGGTAACGCCACCATCCTGGTGGCATCGTGATCGGGCCGGCTGGAAGCCGGCGTTACGGATTGCAGAGCGTGGTGCATCGCGTGGATGACCGAGCCGCTCCCAAGGAAGAGGCAGGCTTTGAACATCGCGTGCGTCACGAGGTGGAAGAAGCCTGCCATATAAGCCCCCACGCCGAGCGCCATCACCATATAGCCGAGTTGCGACACCGTCGAATAAGCCAGCACCCGCTTGATGTCGTTCTGCGCAACGGCGATCGTCGCTGCAAAGAGCGCGGTAAAGCCTCCGATATAGGCAATCGTCAGTCCGGCATCAGGCGTCAGAATCGTGAAGAGCCTGGCTACCAGATAGACGCCGGCCGCCACCATCGTCGCCGCGTGTATGAGCGCGCTGACCGGCGTTGGGCCTTCCATCGCATCGGGCAGCCAGACATGCAGCGGAAACTGAGCCGACTTGCCTACCGCGCCGCAGAAAAGGAGCAGCCCCGCCGCAGTCAGGAGTCCTCCCGTCAGCCTCCCGGAGGCCACGCCTTCCCCGATCTCACCAAGGTTCAACGTTCCCAATGCTGCGAAGACCAGCAGCATCCCCATCAACATCCCGGCATCGCCGATCCGGTTGGTCACAAAGGCTTTCTTGGCGGCGTCCGACGCTGAGTCCCTCTCGTGCCAGAACCCGATCAAGAGATAACTCGATAGTC
>VGIQ01000103.1 GCA_016867835.1 Calditrichota bacterium
GGTGGATTCTCGGGGATGTTGGCGTCGAGCAGATAGAGCGCGGTCCGACCGACGAGCACTTTCCAGATATGCGCGACGAGCGCTTCGCCGGCAATATCTACCGATATGGCGAGCGGCTTGCCGGCAGCATCCTTCATCCGGCTAACCGGCATATTATACCAGTCGTTGATCGGATACCGTTCGCCCTGCCAGCCGTCGATATTGAGATATTGCTCGAAGTAGCCCTGTTGATAGAGCAATCCCACACCGACCAACGGAAGTCCGAGATCGGAGGCAGCCTTGAGGTGATCGCCGGCCAGGATGCCGAGTCCGCCCGAATAGACCGGAAGGCTTACGCCAAGCCCAAACTCCATGGAGAAGTAGGCGATCTTCAGTTCCCGCTCGCCGGGATGCATCTCATCGAACCAGGTGCGAGCTGAAAGGTAGTCCTTCAACATCGCTTCGACGCGCTGCAAATTGGCGACGAAACTGTCGTCGAGGGCGGCTTCATCGAAGGACTTCTGGGAGAGTTCGCCCAGCATCATGATCAGGTTCTGGCGACACTGCTCCCAGGTCGGAGCGTCGAGGCGCAGGAAGAGTTGGACGGCGGGCCAGTTCCAGGTGAACCAGGTGTTCATACCGATTTCCCGGAGCGGTTTCAATGGCTCGGGTAGATTCGGGATGACGTGAAAGGACTTGATCTTCAAACTGCTACTCCAATCGGATGTTTAGAGACCGATGCTGCGGAGCAAGTTGCAAGCGTATCAAAGGTGCGGCTATATGCCGCGGGGTGTCCAGTAGCGCTTGGTGCCGCGCAAATACAAATACAGACCTTGCGGTGCAGCCAGATTCATCATCAGAAAGTAGAAAGCCTGCGAAAAAGGAAAGAGTCTGAAACTAAAGAGATGCAAAAGTCCGCCGATTAATCCTATGGCAAAGAGTATAATCAAGCCTGTAGCAATTATTGTATGAACTGGCGAGAGTCCGTAAAGCAACAGCCCCGAAAGTGCAAAGACGAGAAAGAGGAACCCGGCATACCAGCGCAGAATCTTGTAGGAAAGAGTCAGGAATAGTCTGAATGGTCCAGCCTGTGCGCCTAGCCGCAGGGCTCGTGCTGTCGAATTGATCGTAAGACCGATGTTGCGGGCTCGGCGACGAAGTTCGGCTGCCATCGTCGGGCCGGCTTCTTCAAAGCCTATGGCATCGGGCTCAAAGACCACTCGCGCGCCTGTGGCGAGAACTTCCAACGGCGCGATTACATCTTCGGATATAGGCAACGGCCCTAACGGACGATAAAGGTGCTTGCGCAGCGCATATATGCCTCCCACACACCCCACCAACGCTCCAAATCGGCTCATTGACATTTTAAGGCTTACTTCGAAACTGCGATAGGTTGATTCTTCCTGAAGCGCAACGCCGGGCGCCAGAATCACCTTTAGATTGCCGCTGACGGCTCCGACTTGGGGATTGGTGAAGGCTGCCGCAAACTTGCGCAAGGCGTCATCCTTAAGTATAACATTGGCATCGGTTATCACGACGATGTCATTCGATGCCAGTGGGACAATCTGATCCAACACTCCCTGCTTGCCGGATCGTTCATCCATCCGCACCAGACGGACGTTTCGACCAGCGTAAGAGCGGACAATCTCGTCAGTGCGGTCGGTAGAAAGGTCCGATCCTACGAGCACCTCGACGCGGTCGGCGGGATAGTCCTGATCGAGTAGATTCTCTATCTTCTCCCGGATGACGGCCTCCTCGTTGTAGGCGGCGATGGCGACCGTCATCCCAGGAAGTCTATCAATCTTCATCTCAGGTCTTGATGGCCGACCTATGAATAGTGCAGCCAGTTTGAGAAGAAGTAACAATCCAAAGTAATTGTGGAAGAGCAATCCGGCACTGAGCCAAAAAAGAGTTTGGAGCAGTATTGCCGCGCCTTCGCTCAACGATTCGACTCCAGCATCTTCGCCGCTTCGCGGCCCCACCTGTCTTCGCCATAATCGCGCTTCACGCCGTTCAGAATGCGACGGGCTTCCTCCGTCTGCCCCAACTCGATCTTGATGCGGGCGGCTTCGATCTGCGCCGGCGCGGCCCATTGCGGAAAGGCGCCGAAGAGATACTTGACCTTAAGAAATTCAGCAGCGCCCTCCTCCTTCCTGCCGATTCGAGTCTTGATGGCCGCGGCCTCAAACTGCGCTTCCGCGCCTACCGCATCCGACCGGTCGGCAGCGATGCGGGTTACTCGATCCAGCGCCTCGTTAATGCGGCCTTGATCGGTCAGACAGCGCGCTAGTTCAATATTGGCTCGTGCGGCTGACTCGCTTTTCGCATCGCCCGTCGCCAATGGCTCAAGCAGTCTTATCGCTCCGGATGGATCACCGTCGCGCCGGACGAGGGAAGCCTCAGCAATGGCTGCTTCTCCGGCTAACTCGAGTTTCGGGAAATCGCTCCGCAACACCGCATAAGCCCGTCGCGCCGCGAGCGGATCGCCTCGCGCCTCGGCGATGCGCCCCAGTTGTAGCAGAGCCATTGCCGCGAACTGGCTCTTGCGGTCGCGGCGAACGAGGTCTTCCCAAATGGGCACTGCTGAAGTCGTGTCCCGGTCGTCGAGGAGCGCTTTGCCGCGCCAGAATAAAGCGGCCGGAACGTGTTCACTGCGGGGATGTTGTTCCACCAGTCGTCGGTAGGCATCGGCCGCGCGCCGCCGGTCGCCGCTGTTGTAGAGCAGGTCTCCAATGCGCAACGCTATGTCATCGACCAGCGGACTGGTTGGGTTGGCACGGGCAAATTCGTCGGTGACCCTCAGTGCTCGATCGACATCCCCCAACTGGAGCGCGCACCATTGCAGTCCGCTGATGGCATCGCCGACCAGCGGCGAACTCGGATAGTCGCGTATGACGCGCTCGTAGGCATCGGCGGCGGCGGCATACTGCTTGAGGTTGTACTTAACATCGGCGATGCCATAGGCGGCTTGAGGACGATAAGTGGAGGAGGGAAATTCGCGCAGTAACTTCTCATAGGACTCTCCAGCCTCGTTTAGACGACCACCCTGGAACATTGCCCACGATGCCATGTAACGGGCATCGTCGCCATACTCCGAAGACGCATTATGACCGGCGAAGGAGTTGAACGCCGCAGCAGCGTCGTCGAACTTCTCCCGCTTAAGGATGCAGACCGCGATCTGATACTCAGAGCGCACCTTGTCGTCAACAGATATCGCTTTGGCGGCATAGCGCCGGTAAATATCTTCCGCGCCGGCATAGTCCTTGGCGCTGAACCGGCAATCGGCGGCACGCAGTTCGGCATCGAGGGCGTAACGGCTCTTGGGATGCTCGCGAACAAATTCGCCGAAAGCCGTCGCTGCGGTTCGATAGTCGCCCGCCTTATAGAGCGCCCAAGCCCGGCCGTATCGCACCTCCGGCAGCAGCGAGTGCTGCGGATACTTCTTCAAGAACCGCTGGTAGGTATCTCCGGCTGCACGATAGTCTCCACTGCGATAGAACGACTCGGCAAGATAATAGAGACCCTCAGCTTCGCGAGGGCCGTCGGGATAAGTGTCGAGTTGCTGCCTAAGGTAGATTGCTGCTGCCGAGTCCTCGCCTGCCTTATGTCCAAGATAGCCCGCCGTAAAGAGAAGTTCCTCATGGTCGGGGCCTTTGGCAGTCGCATTCATCACCGCACCTCGAGCGGCGGTAAAAGCGCCTTTAAGGTCGCCGGTCGCTTCAAGAGCATTCGACATCAGACGTTGAAGCGTTATACGATCTGCAGTTTCGAGGCGCCCTTCAGACGCCTTGTGCAGCGCGGTGAGGGCTTCCGACGGCTTGCCGCTCTTCAGCCGGTAACGGCCTAACTCGATCCCGGCCCGACCACTTGCCGTCGATGAAGGCGCTTCCTTGAGAATGCCCTGCCACATCTCAACCGCGCGAGCCGGATCGCCGGACTTCATCCGGGCAACGCCGGCTTCAACCTCGGCTATACTACCCAGGTCGGATCCCTTGTAACGGCGGGCCGCCGATTCGTAGAACGCTGCCGCTTCGCGCCATTTCTCCTGCCGTGCATAGACCCACCCCAGGGCAAAGGCTGCTTGAGGCGCCGGGGCGCCAGTCGAGTCATCCGTCAGCACAGTCCGATAATGCGCTTCAGCTTCGCTGAACTTTCCCTCACCGGTAGCGATTTCGCCAAGGAGAAAGCGTGCCCGGCGACCGGTCTCGTTCTTCTCAAGGGCTGCCGGTTCGAGCATCCGGCGCGCGGCATCGAACTGCCTCCGCCCATAGTAAAGGATGCCCGCACGATATCTCGCCGACGCCGCCGAAGCGGCATTGGGAAAGTCCCTCCAGATAGCCTCATAGGCTGCCAGCGCAGCGGTCGTATCTCCTTTGACCTCCCGAATGAATCCGATGGAATAGGCCGCCCAGGGCGTCTGGCGGTGCCTGGGGAATCGCTCCATCAATCGCCGGTAGGTGTCGAGCGCGGAGATCGTATCGCCGGTCGCAGCAAGTGCCTCGCCCAGCCAGTAGAGGCCGTCCGGCTCATATTGCGAATCGGGATGACGCTTGAACAGATTGCGCAATGCGCTGACCGCTGCATCGTTACGACCCTCCTCGAGCAGCGTCTGTCCCAGCCTGAGCGCTGCCGCATCGGCAAGTTTATGAAAAGGATGCTTGTCGAGGAATCGCTCCAGCGCATCTCGTGCTGCGCGCCATTGCCGAAGTTGAAAGGACGACTCGCCAAGGAGATAGAGCGCCTGCGGGGCACGGTCCGAATCAGGCCAGCGCAGGAGATATTCCGAGAGGCGCGCAACAGCCATCTGATACATCCCGTCCCGATAGAGACCGAAGGCGTGGGCAAAGTCCTTGTCGGCGGCGCTCGGCAGCGCAGCGTAAACCGGCGCGAAGGCTGCCAGGAGTCCGGCGATGACGATCAGAAGGGCAAGTTGCCGCGTGATGTTGCGAGAGGCTATAAGACGACCTTTAGGACTGGGGATAGTCGTTCAATATACCGCTCCACCTTTTAGGTGTCAAGGCACTCCCGAATGCCGGAGGTTGCCGGTAGGTTTCGGGGAGGGTATATTGATATATGTTTTTGATGATCCATAGTGCCGGATAGTTCCCCGTTCTCAATGGGACGAGATTCACTATGAAAGGTCGTGAAGGTCGTCCTTTGCGCCGTTTGATCCGCAGGTTTGCCCCGCATCGGCTCGAGATCGGTCTGGCAGCACTCGGGACAATCTTCTTCGGGTTGGTCAACTCAGCGGTAGCGCTGGTCATCGCCGGATTGATGGACCTCTTTGCCGGAGCCGGAGCCTTGACTGCAGATGCACCGTTTTTGATCCAGGTCAAACGGGCACTCGGCGGGTTCGTCCTTTACGACATCACCCTCACCAGCCGCGATCAAGCCCGGACGATACTCCTTTATCTTGTCGCCGGGACGGTCGGACTGGTGCTCTTACAGGCGCTCTTTCACTTCGTCAAGGAGTATCTCCTCTGGCGGGCAACTTACGGCGTCCTGACGCAACTAAAGGCCGACCTCTTCAGGAAGGTCATCCATCTCCCAACGGCGCACTTTGACCGCGGTCGGTCAGGGGACATTCTGGCCCGCATCACCTACGACGCATCGCAACTTGAGGGTGCGATCCGGGCCGGAATCAACGTTACGAAGTCTGTCTTCTACACCTTCCTTTATGTCGGAATGATGTTCCTGATGGCCTGGCCGCTGGCGCTCATGGCGCTGGCGGTCTTTCCGCTCTCAGCACTGGCCATCAAACAGTTCGGGGGACGAATGCGCCGCGCCGCCGGACGGCTCTCCCAAAATGTGGCCGATTATACGTCTTACTTGTCAGAAGCGATTGCCGGAGCGCGCGTCATCAAGGCGTTTGGCCGCGAATCCACCGTCCTCGATGCTTTTTCTGCAAAGTTGAAGGAAAACTACCGCTGGGGGATGAAGGGCGCCAAATATGCATCGCTCCACAATCCTACCCAGGAGGCGATATCGACAGTCGGGCTGGCAGTTTTGCTTCTCTTCTGCGGCTGGCGCATTCTGACAGGAGCGATGAGCATCGGCGACCTTACCGGCTTTGTCGTTCTGCTGGTCAACGCCTACAAGCCGATAAAGGATCTGGGCGAGATCAACAGCGTCCTGGCCCGGGCCTCGGCATCGTCGTCGCGGATCGACGAACTCCTCGCATCTGACGACGAAGCGGATGTCGTCCGGGGCGGCGATCTGCGTCCGGACTTGTCCGGTAAGGTTGAGTTTCAAGGGATCGAGTTCGGTTACCGGACCGGCGAGCCTCCGGTCCTGCGGGGTCTCGACCTAACCATTCAGCCGGGAGAGACGGTAGCGTTAGTTGGTCCTTCGGGAAGCGGCAAGTCAACACTGCTGAGCCTGCTGCTGCACTTCTATCCGCTTGAGCGGGGGATGATCCGGTTCGATGGGCACGATGTCACCCGGATCGACACCGCCTACCTTCGCAGCCGGATTGCCATTGTCCCGCAGGAAACGCTGCTCTTTGCCGGCACCATCGAAGAGAACATCCGCTTCGGACGTACGGAGGCTACCCTCGAAGAGGTCGTCGCCGCTGCAATTGCCGCCAATGCCGAGACCTTTATAAAGCGCCTGCCAGACGGCTTTGCAAGCCAGACCGGCGAACGGGGCGTCCAACTATCGGGAGGCGAACGTCAACGCATCGCTATCGCCCGTGCGATCTTGAAGAACCCGGCGATACTCTTGCTCGACGAAGCGACCTCGTCGCTCGATACCGAATCGGAAGCCCTCGTCCGCGATGCCCTCGACCGCTTGCGACAGGGACGGACGACGCTGGTGATAGCGCATCGCCTCTCGACGGTGCAGTCGGCCGACCGGATCGTCGTCCTAAGTGAGGGACGCATCGCTGAGGAGGGAGCGCACCGCGAGTTGCTGGAACGGAAGGGTATCTACGCCCGACTCTGGGAGCAGGGAAGATTGAATGCCGAATGAACGTCTAATGCTGACCACCGACCTATGCGCGTTCTGATTGCCGTCGGGCAGGGGGGGATATACGCTGGTGGAGCCCACCAGGCGCTGTTTGCCATTATGGGCCTCAAGAACCTCGGCATCGAAGTCAAAGCCGTCTGGGGGCCTGACGAACGCGAAGGGGTAAAGGGTCTGGCGCGGCTGGCCGCCGTCTGCCCCGACTACGAAGTGCTGCCCCTCCAGCACCGACCGACGGGTGCTTCGTTGCGCGCATTCCGTAAAATACTGAAGGACTTCGATCCTGATGTCGTCGAGGTCTTCAAGTCTGGCGCGCAATATCACGCCCTCTTCGGCGGCATCGGCCTTAACCGACACGCATTGCTCTTTTACCGCGGCATCAGCCGGACGATGGACTACTTTCAGGAACTGAAGTATCGCCTCAACCGGGTCGATGCAGTCGTGCCGAATTGCCGGGCGCTTGAGCGGATCATCCTCTCGACCGGACGGATAGCACCCGATAAGGTGCATTTGATCTACGACGAGGTCGATCCAGTCTGCTCCGTTCCGGAGTCCGTCGATACGACCGGCCTGAGGGCGGAACTCGGCATCCCCGAGGAGACGTTCCTGGTTACCCATCTTGGCAACTACTCCCCCTGGCGCGGACAGGACGTCCTGATCCGGGCGGCTATGTTGCTGAAGGAAAAGGGTGTCGGGTTTCACCTCCTTTTTTGCGGCGGCGACACCGGGCAACTGACGCCGTTCGTCGCCGACCACGGAATAGGGGACATTACCACTCTCTCACCCTACCGCCGCGATCCGGCGCGAGTTTTAAAGATCAGCGACCTGGTGGTCAACTCGTCTATCGGCAACGAGAGTCTCTCGGGAGTGCTGCTGAACGCTCAAGCGATGGGAATACCCTGCGTAGCCAGCCGTATGCCGGGGTTCGACGAGTCGGTGGCAGATGACGAGACTGGTCACTTGGTGCCGGTCGGGGATCCGGAATCGCTTGCAAAGGGCATTGAGACTTTTTTGCTGATGCCCTCCGACGAGCGAAGGAATTGGGGCGAGCGCGCCAGGTCGCGATCCCGACTGATGTTCTCATCCGAAGCCCGCGCCAGGCAGCGGATTGAGGTCTATGAACGAGCCATACACCATCGGCGAATGCAAAACAGATAGTAATGTCCACCGTCATACTTCTGACTCTCTCGAACGTCTTCATGACCATTGCCTGGTATGGGCACTTAAGATACAAACAATCAGCGCTCTGGAAGGTGATCCTCATAAGTTGGGGCATCGCCTTCTTCGAATACTGCCTGCAGGTGCCGGCGAACCGGATCGGCCATAGGCATTACAGCGCGGCCCAACTGAAGACTATCCAGGAGGTGATCACGCTGGTGACCTTCTGCGCCTTCTCGATCCTTTACCTGAAGGAAGAGTTCCGCTGGAACTACGCCGCCGGTTTCGCCTGCATCCTGTTGGCGGTGGTTTTCGTCTTCAAGGAGTGGTGATTCGCTAACGGAACTCCTCCATACATCGTTAATCGCACATCTATCAATATGAATCGTTATCGCTGCAGCGTCTGCGGCTATGAACATATCGGCGACGAACCGCCCGACGTCTGTCCCGAGTGCGGAGCGCCCAAGGAAGCCTTTGTCGAAGTCGAAGACGACAACTGACGCGGTCCGGTTGAAGGCGTTCTTTGAACGCCTGATGACGGCACCGGAGCGGCATCTTCTCCTCGACTACGACGGGACGATAGCGCCCTTTCAGGTCGAGCGTATGGAAGCGCGCCCTTATGACGGAATCGTGCCGCTTCTTGAGGAGATTCGTTGCGGCGGCACAGACGTAGTAATCGTTTCCGGTCGTCCGTCGAGCGAGGTCGTGAGCCTCCTCGGATGGCAGCCACACCCCGATATTTGGGGCTGCCACGGCTTTGAGCACCTCACACCATCCGGCAATCGGGAACTCATTCAGATCGAGTCCGATCTGGAACAGGTGCTTGACGAAACCCGCCTGGCCCTCATTGCGGCAGGCTGGAGCGATCTCATCGAAGTGAAGCCGGGTAGCGTTCCGCTGCATTGGCGAAGATGCACGGAAGCCGAACGCGAACGGATGCGAACCGTCGCCGGGACAATCATGGCCCGGGCGGCGGCACGCGATCTCCGCCTATCCTTTCGAAACTTCGACGGCGGGCTGGAACTGCGCGCCACGACCAGAACTAAAGGGAGAGTCGTCGAAGATGTTCTGAAAGGTGTCGCGGCTGACGCAGTCGTCGCTTTTCTGGGTGACGACCTGACCGACGAGGATGCATTCGCCGCGCTGGGTGACCGGGGCCTGAAGGCGCTCGTGCGTAGTGAGTGGCGTCCCACCTTGGCCGAAGTCCATCTTATGCCACCGGAGGGTCTATTCGATTTTCTCGATCGGTGGCTTCAGGCAACAAAGGCGAAGCGATGAAGTTCCGTCTTACACCTCCGGTCATGCGCGAGGTTGAAGTGGCCCGTCTGGTGGCGGTCTCGAACCGGCTGCCCATTGTGCTGAAGAAGAGCGGCGAAGAATGGAAACTGCTGCCCGGTGGAGGCGGACTGGTAACCGCCATCACCCCGGTTCTTAAGAACCGCGGCGGACTCTGGATCGGCTGGTCGGGAACAACCGAAGAGGTCGATTGGTCGCGCGAACTCGACGCCTCCCATATCGCCGACGGCTATACGCTCGTGCCGGTCACGCTCACGCGTGACGAAGTCGAGAACTTCTACCTCGGCTTTGCCAACCAAATCGTCTGGCCGCTCTTTCACGACCTTCAAACGCGCTGCAATTTCGAACCGCGCTTCTGGAGCGCCTATCAACAGGTGAATGATAAATACGCGACGGTGATAGCCAACTTCAGCCAGCCGACCGACTTTCTCTGGGTGCACGACTATCACCTGATGACCATTGCCAGGTCGTTGCGCAATTTGGGCGTCGAACGCAAGAGCGGCTTCTTTTTACACATCCCTTTTCCGCCCATGGACATCTTCCTGCGCCTGCCGTGGCGAGCGGAGATCTTGCAGGCACTGCTCGAGTTCGACATCATCGGGTTTCAGACCCTCCGCGACAGGCGCAATTT
>VGIQ01000104.1 GCA_016867835.1 Calditrichota bacterium
AAGTCTCGAGTTCCAACGTTACCTCGCAACATTGACCGGCGACCACTTGCCCCGGCGCGATCCTTCTATCGAGTCGATGCCTTACGAAGGCTTCTATTTCGCTGCCGTTCGGGAGGAATGCCTTCCGTACGCGATTCCCTTGCTGGAATGGAAGCGTCGGATGGGCTATCGCGTCGAAGTAACAGCGTTTAGGGCGTCTGACTCGCTGGCTGCAAATATCAGGGGACTAATTCTTGAACGGTATCTGGAACTGCGGCGAGCCGGGCGGGCACCATTCGACTATGTCCTCCTGATCGGCGACCGGCGTGGCTTTGAGCATGCCGGGCTATGGACGCTGCCCTCTTTCCAGGGCAATCCTTCGATGGCGCAGACGGCACGTCATGCCGATTACGAATATGGCCTGCTCGAAGGCAATGATTTCCTAATGGATGTAGGTGTCGGACGTATCGCCGCCGGCAGTCAGGCCCGGATGGAGCATGCAGTTGGCAAGTTGTTCGCCTATGAGCGTGCGCCCGACACTCGAAACCCCAACTGGTTCACCCGGGCGGGGGTCTTTTCACAACGTTGGGCTGACGAATTCGACCCTTCTCTTTACCTAACGACGCGCTGGGGTGAGCGCGTCCTCGAGGCCGCCGGGTATCGAAATCTCCTCGTCCGCGAGCCGGCGCGCGCCGATTCAGCCGATGCCGACCTTATAGCATCTGAACTGCGCGGCTGGTTGAATGAACGGCCTCCCGCACTGATGATTGGCCGGGCGCAGATTTCGCCTTGGGAAGCGAGCCTGCCGGGCGTCGATCCGAACCGGGTTCATCCCATCGTCGTCAACTTCGGCGGCCACGCGGAGTTCATGATGAACTCACTCTACAACAGCGGTAACCGGGATGAACTGGTCGGAGCGGCATCCGTCTTCAGCGGTTGGGGGACGCCTCAGACGTTCATCAGCAATGCGCTTTGGGCTTCGCTGGTAAGGTCGCTGGTTATCGACGACCTGTCGCTCGGCTGGACGCGAGCCGCCGCCGGGCCGGGACTGGTCCGGCTTGTTCCACGTTATCCCACAGTCCTGACGCTGTACCAGACCGACCTCGACTTCTACGGCGATCCGGGACTTAAACCGTGGCGCAGCGTGCCGCGACAACTGAGAGTCACGCATCCGGAAACCCTCTCGCCCGGCACCAGCCTCGTCGAAGTGCGGGTTCTCTTTGCCGGGGACGATCAGCCTGCTGCGGATATCCAGGTCGCTATCTATGCGCCGGGCGATGTTCCCGACCCCGATGAGTATGATATTTGGGAGCCGCTCTATCAGCGCGTCGGCTGGACCGATGACGACGGCTATGCCCGCATCACCCTCGACCCGACTCTCCCCGAAGGTCCGATCTACGTAACCGTCACAGGGCGAGGTCTCTACCCGTCGGAAACGGAGATATCGATAGAGGAGCGTCCGATCGCGCTGGTAGCCATCGACTACGACGTCACCGGCGCGCTCGTACCCAACGGCGACGCGGAGATCCAGCCCACGCTTGAGAACCGCGGCAGCGACGTCACTGCCCGCGGCGTTTTCGCGCTGCTCGAAGCCAGCTCTCCCTATGCGATAGCCTCCCCCGAGACCCTTTCCTTCGGGGACATACCGGCCGGAGAGTCCCGCCGCGCGAGGGGGAGTGCTCGAGTAACCTTCACCGGCGATGTTCCCGACGGCGCCGACCCGGGCGTCCGCCTCCGCATCTATTCCCAGGATGGCGAATGGTCGGCTGCAGTGCCGCTCGACGTCCAGGCTTCTAATGTTGTCGCCGGCCGGATCGAGCCGGGAACGTTGCTCACCGACTCGACGGGCAACGTGCTCGTCAATCTGGTGAATAATGGCCGCTGGCCGAGCGGGCCGATCGCGGCGCAAATTCGCAGCGAGAGTTGGGCTGTCGAAGTGCTCGACGGGATCGCCTCGTATGCCTCAATCCTCCCGGAAGGCGGGACGCGGCGGCCGCTCGACGGGCCGTTTCAACTGCGCCCCAATCGCCTCGCGCCGCCGGGCATGGAGGTCATGCTCTATCTCGATCTACGGCAGGAGATTCTACTCAAGACGATTCCGCTTCGCTTCCGGCTCGGCAACGCTCGGGAAGCGACCCCTTACGGTCCCGACGACTACGGCTACATTGCCCTTAACGACGGCGAGGAGGCGCGCTGGACGGGTGCGCCGCTCTTTGGATACATCAATCCCCCCCGGGTCGATTCGACGCGCCTGCCGATTGACGCACTAACAGATCCGGGCGCGGCGACGGCGCTTCGTCTGCCCTTCACGCTCCGCTTCTATGGACAGGAGTTCGACACCATCACCGTCTGCACCCACGGTTTCATCGCCGTCGGCAATCAGGTGCGCAATATGAACTTCCAGAATTTCCCGCTCGACTTTGCAGCCGCCGGGGCGATGGGGATGATAGCCCCCTACTGGGATCGCTTTACCCGCAACCGGAATGACAATCAGCCCGGCATTTTCGCACACTATGACCAGGCCGGCAGGTATATAGTCATTGAATGGTATCGGATTCGCGCGACCGAGGACGTCAACGACCAGACATTTCAAGCCGTCCTTTTCGACCCGTCGCGATACCCGACAGCATCGGGCGACTCACCTATACTTTTTCAGTATTCGACGGTTCGTCTGATCGCGGGCGATGACAGCACCTATGCTTCGACCGGCATTTCAAGCCCCGACGGCCGGACCGGACTAACTTACACTTTCTCCGATCTTTACCGGCCTCAAAATCCGCGCTTCACAGAAGGGAATACCAATCGGTCAATACTCTTCACTACAGGACCGGGTGCTCCCGTGGGATCGCTGCAGGGCCGGGTCGTTGAAGCCGCCAATCCCAACCGGCCGGTGCTTGGAGCGGTGGTTTCCGGATACGCCTATGGCCTCGGCGCGATCTTCGGTCTGCCAGTGGGTGAAGAAGGCTATCAAGGGTCTGCTCTTCCTATCGGACACTACACCCTCCGCGCCGGGAAGCCGGGCTACAACAGTGTCGAGCGTGCTATCAGAATTGAGCCGGGGGGCAACCGGAGTGCCGACTTCAGCCTGGAACGTGTTACCCTTGAACTGGATCGGCGGGAGTTTCGGGAGTCATTCTTTCCCGGTCATCGGGCGTACCGGACTTACCGCGTAGCCAATCGAGGTGACGGAGTGCTTAGCCTCCAACTTGCGAAAGTTGAAGTCGAGGGTGCTGATTGGCTAAGAATCTCTGCCTCCCTTACCGTCGGCCCCGGCGAGACGGTCGTCGATTCGTTCCAGATTCGCAATACCGCACGCATCCCCTACAACCGGAACGGTATGGTGATCCTCCGTTCCGACCGCGCTCAATTGGCGGACACGATCCGGGTCATCCTCAACATTGACTCAGCGAACGCGGCGCCACCTCCCGACCTGCCGGTCGCCGGGCATTATGCCCTCCATCCGGCAGCACCGAATCCCTTCAACGGCCGGACGACAGTGCGCTTTAACCTGCCCGAAGAGAGCGACGTCAAATTAACCTTGTATGACCTTGAGGGACGCATCCTCGAAACGCTTGAAATGAAGCGCCTCTTCCGCGGCAAGCATTCCCGCACCATCGAACTCGAGCACCTCCCGGCCGGGCTATACTTCTGCCGGATGGAGGCGAAGGCATTCCGCGCCACGACGCGGCTCGTGCTGTTGAAGTAAACCAACGCTCATTACTTGGTGCAGATTGTCTATATGTTCTCCCCCCTGCTTCGCGGGGGGACGAGACATTAATGACACTACTCCTAACAATAGAACTTTGGCAGTGCGCAACTTGAAACCGAAGGTGGCTCCGATCGCCCGGAGGCTTGACATTGCGAACGCCAAGCCTTACCTTAAAGGTCTTGCAATAGAAGCAGGAGGGCGATTAGCTCAGATTGGTTAGAGCGCTTGCGTGACATGCAAGAGGTCACTGGTTCGAGTCCAGTATCGCCCACGTGATGTCCGACCTCTTTGCCGACATATCTCAGAAGGCGCTATCGGATGCCTGTCAGTCGTTGCGACAATGCCTGGGCGGCTCCCTTCCCGACGGCGTCATTGGCGCGGAGTGCGATGGGCGCCTCTACGGCCTCGATGACCCGGTCGATCAGCCCGGTCGTTACCGCCTGCTGACCGTCGAATCGCCGCGCGGCCTCGAACTCCTCTGGCACTCGGCGGCGCATCTGCTCGCGCAGGCCGTGCGGAGGCTCTATCCGAAGGCGAAACTCGGCATCGGCCCGGCAATCAAGGACGGCTTCTACTACGACTTCGACTTCGGCGAGCCGATCTCGTCTGACGACCTTCCCCGGCTCGAGGGTGAAATGCAGCGCCAGATGGAGGCCGATTACCCGATAGTCCGGTCGGAAGTGACCGCCGACCAGGCGCTCCAGTTTTTCGGCGAGAACGGCCAGGACTACAAGATCGAACTGATCAAAGGCCTGGAGGGTCGTATTTCGACCTATACCCAGGCCGAGTTCACCGATCTCTGCCGCGGTCCGCATGTCCCTTCGACCGGCTGGATCAGGCATTTCAAATTGCTCTCGCTGACCGGCGCCTACTGGCGCGGAGACGAGCGCAACCCGATGCTGCAGCGGATTTACGGCACCGCCTACCCGACCGCGGAACAACTTGAAGCGCATCTGCACCGCATCGAGGAGGCGAAGCGGCGCGACCACCGGGTATTGGGACGGCAGTTAGGGCTGTTCAGTTTTCACAACGAGGCGCCCGGAGCGCCGTTCTGGCATCCCCGCGGCGTAGTGCTCTTCGACACCGTGCGCACCTATGTCCGGCAGACTCTGCGGCGGCGCGGCTATCAGGAAGTGCAGACCCCGCTCATTTTGGCGCGCGATCTCTGGGAGCGGTCCGGTCATTGGGATCACTACCAGCGGGCGATGTATTTTACATCGCAGGAGGATCGCGACTACGCGGTCAAGCCGATGAACTGCCCGGGACACGTGCTGATGTTCGGCGAGCGGCAGTGGTCTTATCGCGACCTGCCGGTCCGGTTCGCCGAAATGGGGATTGTCCACCGCTACGAGAAGTCCGGCACTCTTCACGGCTTGATGCGCGTCCGCCATATCACCCAGGACGACGCGCACGTCTTCTGCACCGAAGATCAGATCGTGGACGAGGTGGTGGGGATGATCGATCTGATATTCGAAATCTACGGCCGTTTCGGGATGACCGACTTTGTCATCGATCTTTCGACCCGGCCGCTCGACCGGATCGGCGGCGATGCGCTTTGGGACCGCGCCGAGAGCGCACTGAAGGAAGCGCTTTCGCGGGTCGGACGCCCCTATCAGGTGAACGAAGGCGAAGGCGCCTTCTATGGCCCGAAGATCGACTTTCACGTCAGCGACAGTCTCGGTCGCACCTGGCAGTGCTCGACCATTCAGGTGGACTTCAATTTCCCCGAGCGGTTCAACCTCGAGTATGCCGGAACCGACAATCAGCCGCATCGACCGGTCATGCTGCACCGGGCGATCCTCGGATCGCTCGAACGATTCCTCGGCGTCCTGATCGAGCATTACGGAGGCGACTTCCCGCTCTGGCTGGCACCGGTTCAAGCCGCTGTCCTGCCGATCACCGACGCCCAGCATGGCTTCGCAGGGGAGGTCGAGCGGACGCTGAAGGATGCCGGACTGCGGGTCCAGTCCGACCTGCGCAGCGAGAAGATCGGCAAGAAGATCCGGGACGCCGAACTCGAGAAGATTCCTTATATGCTCATCATAGGCGCGCGGGAGGCTGCGGCGGGGTCGGTCGCCTTGCGGCATCGAGGCGAAGGCGATTTGGGAGCAGTGGACTTGAACATCCTTGTCCAGAGGCTGAAAACTGAAAGTGAGCAAGTGAGCGAATGAGCGAGAGGATTCGCTTACCCGCTTGCCTGAACACTTGCTTACCTAATATCAACACATCGGGAGCGCTTCTGATTCGTTTGGATTATTCGCTTTGACCCTGTCGGTCCCAGCCGCGGGGGTGCATCATTAACCAATCCCAGCGTGCGCCGCGCGATTTCAGCAAGAACCCGCGCGTCAACGAGGAGATCTTTGCGCCGCAGGTGCGACTGGTCGGCGCCGATGGTCAGCAGGTCGGCATCGTCCCGCTTCGTGAAGCGAAAGCGATGGCAGAAGATGCCGGGCTCGATCTGGTCGAGATCGCGCCACAGGCTCAGCCCCCCGTCTGCAAGGTGATCGACTACGGCAAGTATCGCTACGAGCAAACCAAACGGACCAAAGAGAGCCGCCGCAAGCAGCACAATGTCGAGATCAAGAAGATCCGCTTCAGTTCCAATATCGACGATCACGACTTTCAGACCAAGACGGCGGCGGCGAGGAAGTTCCTGATGGAGGGAGACCGCGTCAAAGCGACGCTGATGCTTATCGGTCGGCAGATGACCCGCAAGGAGCGGGGATTGGAAGTGCTCCAGAAGATGGCCGGTGAACTGGCCGACATCGCCAAAGTCGAAGACGGACCGCGCATCGAGGGGAACACCTTTTCGATGCTTCTGGTGCGGAAGAAGTAGGCTTTAACAATCTTAAGGGCAGGATTCATCCCGCCCGATAAGGATCATAACATAAAGTCAATAAGCAATGCCCAAGATGAAAACCAACCGGGGCGCCGCGAAGCGCTTCCGGCTAACCGCTTCGGGCCGCATCAAGCGCGACAAGGCTTACGGCGGACACAACTTCACCTGTAAGACGCGGGAGCAAAAACGGCGCATCCGCAAAAGCGGGACGGGGGTCACATCGGACGCACCCCGCATCCGCAGATTGATTTCAGCCTAATCGGGGCCGGAACGGAGTGAATCCTATCCTGCCTACAAGACAACTGACAACTGACAACCAACCATGCCTCGTTCTGTAAACCACGTCGCTTCCCACGCCCGACGGAATAAGATTCGTCTGGCGGCTCGCGGATACTATGGCGCTCGCAGCCGTCTGCTGAGGACGATGCGCGCCGCCGTCCGCCGCGCACTTCAATACAATCTGGCGCATCGCCGCAAGCGAGCCGGTGACTTCCGGCGTCTCTGGATCACCCGCATCAATGCGGCCTGCCGGATGCACGGTCTATCTTATTCCAAGTTCATCCACGGTCTGGCGCTGGCTAAGATCGAGATCGACCGCAAGATGCTGGCCGACCTTGCAGTGCGCGATCCCAATGCTTTCTCAGCCATTGCCGAGCAAGCCCGCAGCGCGCTCACTTAAGTCGAGCCGAAAGCGTTAAATACGTTTCGGAGGCGGTTGTTCGATCTTGGAGGGCGGGAATCATCCCGCCCTCCAAGTGTGTGAAGCCCCTTTACAGCCTGCCTCTGCCGGATTAAATCGCCGGCGCTCCTGGCCCGGCTTGCGTTGCTTCCCCTCACTTCTTGCGATCGATAACTTCCCGCACCTTGCGCGCCAGGTCAGCGATTGCAAGAGGTTTGCCGATGAACTCGGCCGATAGCGCACCGCTCGTCAAATCGAGACCATCCGGCAGGTAACCCGACGCAAAGAGCACGGCTACGGATGGATCGATCTGATGGATCTGTCCGATCAGTTCCGGGCCGTTCATGTGCGGCATTAACACCCGGAAGGTCGTGCCCTGCCCCAGTTCACTTTCGACGACGATATCGCCCCCGCTTTGCCGGACATAGCCATAGACCATCGAGAGGCCAAGCCCCGTGCCCCGGCCTATCTCTTTGGTGGTGAAGAATGGCTCGAAGATGCGGCTCATTACCTCCGGCGACATCCCTATACCCGTATCGCGAACGCTCAGGACGACGTAGTCCCCCGGGCTAAGTTCGGCGGGAAGGGGCTGACCTCCGACAAGGTGGGCTGCCGACGTTTCGATATCCACTTCGCCGCCGGAAGGCATTGCGTCGCGGGCAATTATGACCAGGTTGATCACGACCTGTTCGATCATTCCGGTGTCGGCTTTGATAGCCATCTGCGACACTCCTGGCTGGAATCGCAGTTCGATGTTTTCACCGAGCAAGCGGCGCTACATTTTCAAGAGGTTGGTGATGACCGCGTTCAGATCGACGACACCGACGCTCATCACCTGTTTGCGGCTGAAGGCAAGCAATTGGCGGGTCAGGTTGGCAGCATTTCCTGCAGCTTTCTTGATCTGCTCAATGTCATTGCGGAGCATGTCATCCTCAGGAAGCGCCAGCGACAGCAGATCGCAGTGCCCGCTCAACCTCGTACTGTGCCGTAATGTCTTCAGCGATACCCTCATAGTAGAGCAGGTTCCCTTCGTCGTCGAGGACCCGGTGAGCGCTCTCGTGCACCGTCATCGTTCCGCCGTCCTTGCGCTGCCAAAGGGCGGTGAAGCCCTGAACAAAGCCGTGATCTTCGATTTCCTGCAGAAACTTCGCGTCATCCTCTGAGTTCATATAGCCACGGTTGTCTAACCGCGAGGCAGATAGTTCATCGAGAGTATCGTAGCCCTTCATTCGGATCAGTGCGGGATTGGCAAGGATCAAAGTGCCGTCCGAGTGGCCCGGTAGATGCCGATGGTTGCATTCTCGAAAAGGGACTTGAATTACTCTTCGCTCTGCATTAACGCTGCCGTAGAGGGTTAGCGCGGCATCCCGCGAGGAAGCAGGGGGAGGAGCAGGCAGGGCAGGAAGGGGGGTGCATCGGGAAAATCGTCACTTCGTCACCGAATCGGCGTATCCTGCGCACTGGAATAGAGATACGCCGTGACGGAAGGGTGACGGAATGGTGACGGAAGGGTGAAGGGAGGCCTTAAGAGTACAATGGATCGAATGGGCCGCTAGTTTCCGATCAAGTCATTGATCTGATCCTGCCATTCCTTTTGCTTGACGACCTTGAATATGAACTTCTGGCCCGGAAACTTGAGACCGAGTTCGGTCCATTCATGCACCTCGCCCAATCTGGTGCAAATATCGAATATGCTTTCCTTGTATTCCGTATCCGGATTCCCTGCCAAGTGCCCCCCCTTTGACTCTAATACAAAGACTCTGCTGTGCATATCGACCTCTTCCGGTTCTTTTTCCTGAACAAGGAAGTCAGGATAGATACGGTTTTCCTGCCAGCCCTGCACACTATAGCCAGCCCGTGATATGTTGCGATACCACCAGAGTAGTTTGGCCTGCTTATCGAGACAAAGCGCGATGTCTCTTTCAAAGTCATTGTATTTGTCCCGCTCCTCGATCTCAAAAATTGAGGTCTGGAGCGGTTCAACAGAACTATGCTCCAAACGGCGCACGCCTTCGCGCGGAATCTTTTTTGTTGATTTGATTCCTCCCTCTCCATCGCGAATCAAATAGAAACAGAGTTTCCTATCCTTTAGGAGTTTTTCAAAGTGGAATTTGGCGCGCTCGTCCTTGAATTGAACCAGCCTCGATCGTAGGGCTTCCAAAAAGATACTAAGATTAGCGCCAATCTGGTGACGTGAATGCCGGTTTGCGAGCAAGCCAAGCGCGGTGCTTGCAATCTCCCATGCCTCCCAAGGATTTGGGACAATATCTGAAATCTGCCGTGTTGCAAAGACAGGATCAGGCTCAAGGTAAACGATCTTCCTTGTGATGCCCGTCTGCCTAATTGCATCGACAGGATTTTCGGCGAGTGAAATTGCCTGCTCAATATCGGTTGCCTGAAAGATATGCAACTCCCTCCCTTCGACCCATGAAAGGTCGAAGTCTCGCCAATTTATGCGGCCAAGCAAATCCATTTCGTAGTCCAACGAACGCGGCTTGGGCGGCTCGTCGATTACGAAACGGGGGAGGAAAATATTGTCGGCAAGGTGCTTAAATTGCTCACGAAAGCCAATCTCTATAGTTGGAGTCTTTGGTGCCTTCTCGCCCAAATCGGGTCTTATGAATCCTTCAAGATCACCCAGACCTTCATCCTTGAGTCCGTCTCTAATTTCATCAATAAGATTCCTTGTATTTGAACGCCGGCAAATAACGTAACTTTGATCGAGAGGATGGGAGCTGTCTTTCGATAATTTTGTCGCATAAGGCTGGCGCAAAATGCGCCCAACGAGTTGCGTTATTCCCATCTTCGACTTGGGA
>VGIQ01000105.1 GCA_016867835.1 Calditrichota bacterium
GTCGTCGGCACCCCAGACAAGTTCCCCGTCCCAAGCCAAATCCGACATTCCCCGCGGGTGGTCGCCCGGCTGTCTGATAGAGTCGAGCAGAGCACCGTTCCGGTCGAGGCGCCAGAGCCATGGTTCCTGATCCGGTCCAAGCCCCGATAGATAAATGCGCTCGCGCGCAAACGCCACGCCGTAGAGTTCCGTCGCTGCAACCGCCGACCCGGGTGCCAACACCAGCCTCGTCTGCCACGGGTTGAGGTTGCGCGGCACCGCCGGCTCCCTGAATTCGGTATTAAAGCGCAACTCCCCATCACCGGGATTGCTAAACTGGCCGTCAATGCGGGTCAGGTGCCCGCCCGGAGATGCGATCTGCAGGTCCGGATCGAAGGTCATTTCCAAGCTGCACCAGCGCAGTGCAATGTCGTTACTGGCAGTCTCATTCTCGCGAATCGTCAGCCAGCCGCTGCGGTAGGGAAGGTAGTCTCTCGCGTCAAGTGAAATCTGGTAGTTCGACACCGGAACGGTCGGGAAGCGGTAGTCGCCGTTTTGGTCTGTCTCCGCTTCTAAACCGTCTAGGCTTATAAAGACGCCGGTTACCGGATCGCCTGAGAGCGCTTCCGTGACACGGCCTTCAAGGGCACCAAAGGTCGATCCGGTGTAATAGGTTATCGGGACTAATGTCTCTATAGTATCAGGGTTGGCGTAACGAATGACAAGCCGGTTGGCATTGAAACCGGTGCGGGCGTTGGCAGCACTGAACCGAAGCAGCACCCGGTCTTCGAATCCTCCCGGTATCACCAGTTCGTTACGGTTGATGGTGAGCCATTGTTGATTCGGGTCGTCGAGGAATACCTCCGCCCGCAGCATCCCTTCGCCGAGATTGTTGGCGATCAGGACCGCTGCACTGTCACGCCGGGAAATGACGAAAAAGGCCTCAGGTGTAAGCGCGAGTTCGGATGGAAGCCAGGAGGTTACGGTCAAGTCAACTGGAACCGTCACCCGGGGATTCGCAGGATCGTTGGAGGTGATCAGGATATCGCGCCGATACTCGCCCGGCTCGGATGTGAGACGGGAGTCGATAGTGAAAAAGACGTCCCGCGAGTCGTCGGGCCGGATTGTTCCGGCAAACCGTTCAAGCAGCAACCACGATGCGCCGCCCTGGAACCAAAGGACCGCATTGCCCAGCAGGAAGTTCATGTCGTCGTTATACTGCCACCAGTTCATTCCCAGATAGGCAATGCCTCCGCGTCCGTGACGGCGGGCTGAAATGTTGGTGAATTCCTCACCCCAACCCTCGATGCGGGTCAGTTGTTGGGATTCAAAACCGATAGCCCGGTGGACGTTGCAGGTTCTAAGGGCTACAAAGTTGGGGATGCCCGCCGTTATCGGGTGGTCGTTTGAGGTGCAATTCAGTTGCTGTGCCAACGATGCGATGCGGATCGACATCAAGCCGGCACCCTCAAGCAGACGCGCGATTCCCCCTGCTGACTCGGCTCCGACGATGTAACCGCCCCGGTCGAGAAAATCGCGAAGGACATCTGTCCAGGTGCGCCCGAGGTCGAAGAGAAACCCCTGGCTGGCACCCGGCTGCTCGGGAAGAACCAGGACGTGGGCATTGCTCAAAACCTCTTCCAGGGCATCCGGAGTATAGTCGTTGAAGTCGATCCGGCGCAGATCGGCCTCTATGGTCGAGAGTCCGGTAATCAGATTCCCGAGCCGCCATTGGTCGGTGGCAAACCGCGTCCAGAGAACGACATTGACGGTGACATCGCGACGCGGCACCCCGAGCGACACCACGACTTCGAGCGGTTCATCGCCATCGTTGGCAATGTTGAGCACACTGTTCTCGACCGTGCCGTGTGGCATTTCGAACGCGAACTGATCGGGATCTACGAGGATGGATGGCAGGGCTTGAAGTCCGGTGCAGACCGCGAGCAAAGCAATCAAGGCAGGGCGTAGAAGCATCGGTTCCTGACTAATCAAGATGAGACAAGATCGGCGCAAACTTCCCTTATGGCTTGCAATCCGCGTTCCAACGTCGCGTGGTCGCAGCCAAACCCGATGCGAATCGCAGTCGGATCGCCGAAGAAATGGCCGGGCTGAACAAGTACGTGATACGTCCTAAGTAGCCTCTCAGCAAGCGGCCCGGCATCGCCTCCACCCTTGAGACGTGCAAAAATGACGATTCCGCCATCAGGTGTGACATAGTCGAAGAGGCCGGTTGAATCGAGTGACGACTTGATGATCGGAAGGTGAACGGCGGCACGCCGTCGGGCTGCCGCGAGCAGTTGTGATGAGCGTGCGTCTTCGTTGAGAATTTTCCAAGCAATGTACTCCGTCGCAAAAGGCTGCACGACATGCGCATAGTCGAACGCTCTTTGCACTCGCCAGACAACCTCGCGCGACGCAATGACCCAGCCGATCCGCAGTCCCCCCAGTCCCCAGGCTTTGGTGAGACTTCCTGTGGCAATGATACGATCCTGTAATCGCGCCGACGTTAGCCATTCCTGCCCGGCGAGGAAGGGGCGAAAAATCTCATCGACCAGGAGGTAACCCCCGCGCGCGGCAACGCCCTCAGCAAGTGCCGTAATATCCGATTCTTCTGATGCTACACCGGATGGATTGTGCAGGTTGGTGATTACCGCCAGGGTCATCTGCCCGGCTGGCAATACTTCTGCTGAAGGCAAACGATACCGTTCCGACGGCTTACGTTCAAAGTAGATCGGCGCCTGGCCGGTAACGGCTTCAATGACGGCGGGAAACGGCCGGTAGCAGGGACGCTCGAGCACCACCCGATCTCCGCTGCCGCACAGCGCTGCGATGACACCGAAGTTGCCGCCGGAAGCGCCTGGCGTGATGGCAACTTGCTCGAAGGCAACCCCAAAGCGGCTTGCCAATAGTTCCCGCAGCGGCCGCCAGCCGTACACATTTGGTCCGCCGAGCGGTAGATCGGTGATGTCCAACCCCAGATCTGACAGGCTTGAGGGCCCCGCAACACCGCTGCGAGAGATGTCGATGACATCCTCAGGCTGTTCCTTCAGCCAATCCAGGAGGTCGATGACGCCAAATCTCATTCTAACTTCCTCGGGCGAGTATCGCGGCGGGTAATGGTCTTCAGTGCGCCGGGGCGAATGCTCACCTCGAACGACTCGGACGACGGAAAGGGTGTTCCGTCGAGATGGATGTTGCCCGGATAGGTCCGCTCGATATGAATCGTGCCGGCGCGCCGATGCACATAGCCCGGTATGGCATCGAGTCGCATCCTAAATAGTTCGGGAGTCATCTTGATCAAATCTACGAGACCATGCCGGGGGACAATGCAGATATCGAGCATTCCGTCTCGCTCCGATGCCTGAGGAGCGATGGTAACGCCGACCCCATATTCGCGCATATTAGTGATGCTAAAGAGCATGGGGCGTCCGCGATAGTTCCAGCCACCCGGCTCGGCAGTGAGGGTAATCTCCTGGGGCTCGTATTGGAGATAAGTTGCCAACGCAGCAGAAGCATAGGGCAGCACCCCGCGGAACCGGCTTTGATCGAAGACCGTCGCAACGACCGCCTCCCAGCCTATCCCACACGAAACCAGGAAGATGCGCTCGCCGACTACGCCGACGTCGATCGGCTCGATCACCGGATCGTGGAGCAGTTCCAATGCCCTTTCGATACGGAGCGGAATACCGACGTTGCGGGCAAAGCCGTTTCCGGATCCGGTCGGTATGACCCCCAGTGCGGTGTCGGTGCCCGACAGCGCCTGTGCGGTCAGGTTGACAGTGCCGTCGCCTCCCACGGCTACGACCGCATCGAGGTCCTTCGCAGCTCCGTCACGCGCAAGGGTCAGGATATGCTCAGCATTTAGCGACCGGACGACCTGGATGTGTCGTCCTTCCGGACCGAAGTGCCTCCGAATCAGATATTGGAGGCGGGTGACGAACTTTGGCGTCCCCGACCGCGTGTTGATGATAAAGAGGTAGCGCACCGCCTTTTACTATGGACAACCTATAAGTTAGGTTCGTTGCGTCGGAGATTGCAACCGCTGTGAGCGCAGGTCGATTGAGGAAGAACTATCGATGCTGTTGAGGGGGGGCGTTTGATTTGCAGACTCTCAAGCCTAACTTGGATGAATGCTCCCCGTTAAGTTCAGATATGGATGCCTAATGGTCTTAGCCATCTTCGCATCCCTGCTAATGCCTTTTGCCGGACTCTCCGCAGCCGAGTGGGGCGTTTCGTTATCGCTCTTTCCGGTGTCGGGAAACCTCCCGTCGTCGAGGCCTGGAGCAATGCCATCGGCAGCCTACTGGATAGAATCGGTTTCGGGATCGATCTGGAGATTCGACGCCTCCTATGGAGCGCCGGACTATGAGGAATCTGCCGCGCTTGTTGCCAGTGGCGACACACTCTATCCGCTAAAGAACGGTCGGATCGTTGCCCTGCTCCTTGGACGGGAGGTAAAAGTGAACTTCAGGAACCAGATGACAAGGCTCTATGTGCTGTTGGGGCCCGGTTGGTATCGGTCATCGGTGGGATCGGATCATCGTAGCGTTCTGACCGTGGGCTACCGGGCCGGTCTCCTGATAGATTTCGCGACCTCCAGCCGTTGGATCTGGAGTGCCGGGTTCAACTACGGTGGGACGGCCTGGCGGGGAACGCCTCACACCGATGACCGGCCAGCACTCGAGTTGGCCCTCCGTTGGCATTCGGGAGTGGGCAGGTTTGCAGACGATTGACTTGCCCGAAGAAGCAACTTATATTGATTTGACATTGATGGGAGGCGCTAATGGATGCATCTCCCGACCTAACTTGAATCGCTCAGCTACAGGAAGACTATGCGGCGAACGGTATCTGGATCGCTGATCGTCATTCTCCTTTTTTCACTGACGCTGTTTCCTCATCACCTTGATGCCGCTTCGCGGACCAGTCTGACGCTGACTGGCGGCGGCGGGCCGGCGATTGGCTGGTGGGGCGAGCGTTGGTCGCCGTTCACCAGCGGCGAAGTGAATCTCCGCTATGAGTTCCGTCGTGGCACCGGCATCTTGATGTTGGCCGGGCTTTCCAAGACTTATCTGGCAGACCTCTCGAATGAAACCATCGCCTCCGAGTCGCGCATTCGCGATATAAGGCCCGAGCATCAGCCTTACACCACGATTATCAACGCTTCCCAAGACGGCAATTTCAAGCAGGTGCCGCTCGGTTTCGGGTTCTATCAGGAAGGCTTGATCGGAGGCTTGCGTGCCTACGGTTCGGGCGCGTTCGTCGTCCACCTCTGGAAATTCGAGCGGAATCAGGCGCTGACCGAGAGGGTTACTCCGCCGCAGTCGGATACGCTTACCTATAACGACAACTGGAACGACAAACAGGATGGCGCCAACGCCGGGTTACAACTTGCCGGGGGAGTGCTTTATCCGATACGCCGCGATCTGTTCATCGACGCCTCTGTAGCCTTTCATATCCTGGCTATAGACGAAAAATATGCCGGGATTGCCTACTACGGCTATCCGGCAAGATCCTGGACGTCAGAGCGCCGCAGCGCCAGAGGTGTCGAAAAGGGAGCCAGTTTCCTTATCCTTCGGGCCGGCGTCAGGTGGGGAAGTTAGTTGTTTGCAATAGAATAGTGGAAGACGAAGCAAAAGGCAGCGACAGGTGTGCGATAGGGGATGTTCCAGGTGGGACAGCCCCTATCGGTTTTTGGAGTATGGAAAGACTGCTATTCTGGCGCGAAGGCGAAGCCGCGTTCGGTTTCCCGCACCCGTCCGGCGGTATGGAAGGGGTCATGTTCGAAGAGAATAAGCCACTCCTCTTGTGCCGCTTGCGGTATGAGGCGGCGCTTCTCCTCGAGGGTCGTAACCGGATAGAGGTCATAAGCCATAATCCACGGCAGCGCGAATTGGGAGTGCAACGGTATCAAATCCGCGCCGTAGAGAATTGTCTCGCTCGCGCTGCGTAGTCGCGGCAACTGCAGAGCTGGTGTATGGCCGTTACAGATCTCTAGATCGAATCCCGGCATCAGCTCCCAAGGCCCGTCAACAAGTTGAACGACGCCCCGCTCGATGAGCGGCTCATAGTCCTCGGCAAGATAACTCGCCTTGTCGCGTTCGAGTCGCGATCTGGCATGGTCAAGTTGTCGCTTCTGAATGTAATGGGTCGCCTTGGGCAGCGCCGGATGCCGTTCGCCGTTCCTTACGACGGTTGAACCACCGCAATGATCGAAGTGGAGATGGGTCAGAACGACGTCGGTGATATCCTCGACCGCAAGTCCGATCGCGTCGAGACCGCGTCCAAGGTAGTCGTCGCCGCCGCGATAGGCATAGACGTCTTGAAACTTGGCTGTTCGTCCCGCTCCGAAGCCGGTATCGATGAGTATCCGCCGGTCATCAGACTCGACCAGGAGACAGCGTAACGCCATTTCGATGCGGTTGTTCTCGTCGGCGGGATGAGACCTTTGCCAAAGCACTTTCGGCACGACGCCGAACATCGCACCACCGTCGAGTCTGAACCGGCCGAAGTCGAGCGCTGTTATCCTCATCCCCCCAATCTCTCGCTGCCAGAGTTGACTCAACGGGCTGCCTGTTCGATGGTCGCTGCCAAACTGGCGCGCTGATCGATGGGCCGGCTCAGGTCATATTCGACGACTATTCGGGTTGTTCCTTCGCTTCGGGTTATCAGGAGTTTACTGCCGTGAAACGAGGCGTAGCGCGATGGGGTTCGACCAAAGTAGATTGGGCGGGGATCGCGGCGATCGACGAGCAGCAAATGATCCTCGCCTGAGTGCAAGAGGAGCCACCGCCCGTCGGGTGATAGTATCAAATGCTTGATGCCCGACCAATTCAGGTCGGCAGTCACGGCGCCGCCGGTCAGCGCCCGCCTCAGGACGCCCTGGCTCGTCACGAAAAGGAGCGTGTCCCCATTGGGAGTAAAGACAGCCGCTTGCACCGGCTCGCCAATGCGCAGGACAGTCGTCAGTTTTCGGCTGGCGGGTTCCAACCGGATCACCTCGACCGACGCTCGTACACTTCCGCGATCGCGACGCAAAAGGAGGAGGCTGCCATCCCGTTCAAGATGCGGTCGCACCGGGATCAGATCGGCGTCCGTCGTAAGCCGGATCGCATCCTCTCCCCATCGCGGCCGGACGCGGTAGAGGCTGAAAATGCCGCCGCTGCCCGGCTCCCAATCGCGTTCCCCGGACCCGTAGAAATAAATCCAATTGCCGTCATCGTTCACGACCGGCCAGGCGATGGCACGGAGGTTCTGTTGATGCGCCTTCATAATGGGAGCCGGTGTTCCCCCATCCAGCGCATAAATGTAAGGATCCGACTCAGCGCTGCCGTAATTCTTCAGGAAATAGAGTCTTCCGGTTGGCGCAACGTGCCCGTCCCAACCGGAAGTTATGGTGCGCGAGGCAAATGGCTCCCGCCCCAAGAGTAGGGCGATGCGCCGGACCCAATCGGCATCCTGCAATAGATCGGAGCGCCGCGAGGCGGCCAATTTTAGATTAGCACCGGTTTCATCGAATGCGCCCGCTGTTAAGCCTCGCTCGATGCGTTCACGAAGTAGAACGGGGTCGTCCGGTGTTGCCGCAACGCGCTGCTCGAGCATCACCCAGTCGAGCCAGGCAGCGCCCAGAAAAAAGGCGACCTCCAGCCGGACCGAGTCGGCAAGAGCCTGCCCCGTTGTTGCTTTCAGCCATCTCCGAGTATAGTTGCGAACGGCGACCGAATCGCGCGCCCGGCAGCCGGCGATAATCGCCCGCGACAGCAGATCGGGCTTGTCGCCCTGCTTTGCCAGAAGATTGCCGATCGCCTGCTGTTGATAGGAAAAAGCGATGCGTTCGTACTTTTCATCGCCAAGAAGGGTGCTGGCAGGATTGGCGATGGAGGCCGTATTGGCACTGTCCGGGAAGGTCGTAAGTGTCATTTTCACTTGGGCTTCCATCTCGGCGGCTGATTCGGAGGCGGCAATGGCTTCAAGCAAGGCGACGTGGTTCTTCCACCGCTTGGGATTGCTTTCAACCGACTTCTTGAAGAACCGAACGGCCTGCAACGCATTGCCGCGCTCCAACCAGTATTCACCCGCCTTGTAGTCGGCATCCTCGAAGAAGGTCTTGCAACCAACCGCAAGCAGCGAACCGCACAGCATGACAAGCGATAACCGGCAGACGTGTTGGATTCGCATACGACTCCTTCCGGTAAGACCTCATTTCGATATGCCGCACCCACGAACGACGCGTAGGGTCGGATTCCTATCCGACCATTTAGGACAAACGAACGACGCGCCGGGTCGGATTCCTATCCGACCCTTCAGGAATTCGTGCAGGAACGCAGTTGGACTTAGCCTTCTTCGCTGAGGAATCGCTCGGCGTCGATAGCTGCCATACAGCCGCTGCCGGCGGCGGTTACTGCCTGGCGATAGACGTGATCTTGCACGTCGCCGCAGGCAAAGACTCCGGGGATCCTTGTCCGGGTCGAACCGGGGACGGTAATCAGGTAGCCGCTCTCATCCATGTCCAGCATCCCTGCGAAGAGTTCGCTGTTCGGCTTATGTCCGATGGCGAGGAAGACGCCCTGAAAGGGATGAAAATCCGCATGACCGTTGTTGACGCTGCGAATCCTAAGCCCTTCGAGACCCTTGTCGGCGGTGCCCACATATTCATCGACGATGCTATTCCACAGATAGTCGATCTTGGGATTCTCGCGGACCCGGTGCTGCATCACTTTGGAGGCGCGCAGTTCATCGCGGCGGTGGATCATCGTCACTTTGGAGGCGAATTTGGTCAGGTAGGAGGCTTCCTCGCAAGCCGAATCGCCGCCTCCGATGACGGCAATCTCCTTACCGCGAAAGAACCACCCGTCACAGGTGGCGCAGGCCGAGAGGCCATGCCCCATCAGCAAGTTTTCATTTGGGAGGCCGAGCAGTTTGGCAGTGGCTCCGGTGGCGATGATGAGGGCGTCGGCAGTCCGCTCTTCGCGACCGACAGTGACGGTGAATGGGCGCACAGACAGGTTAACCTTTGAAACCTCGTCGGTGATGTAGGTTGTCCCGAAACGTCCAGCCTGAGCGCGAAAGATGTCCATCAACTGCGGGCCCATGATGCCCTCGGTGAAGCCGGGGAAATTCTCGACTTCGGTGGTGATGGTCAGTTGCCCGCCCGGTTGGACGCCCTCGATGACGAGCGGACTCAGGTCGGCACGAGCGGCGTAAAGCGCCGCAGTTAATCCGGCCGGACCGGAACCGATGATGATGATGCGATGATGATTTCCCATTTGAGCCGCTTATGGATGCCCCAAGGTTGTTGCGCCGGGCTTCCACTCGACAGGACAGCGTTCACCGGTCTGCAGCGCCGAGAGGACCCGCAGAGTCTCATCGACCGACCGCCCGACGTTGTTGTCGTGCACCAAATGGTAGCGGATCACACCATCGGGGTCGATGATAAAGGTCCCGCGAAGGGTGTGCCCCTTCTCCTCGAGGAGGACCCCATACTGCCGGGAAACGAGATGCGTCGGATCGCTGAAGAGGGGGTAGCCGAGGTCGCCGAGATCGCTACGAATCCAGGCGAGGTGGCTGTAGGTCGAGTCCACGCTGCCGCCCAGTACCTCGGCACTAAGGGCGCGAAACTCAGAGAGACGTTTGGCAAACCCGGTGATCTCTGTCGGACATACGAACGTGAAATCGAGCGGGTAAAAGAAGAGGATGACCCACTTACCGCGGTAGTCCGTCAGTTGGACTGGTTTGAAGGAGCCGTCCGGCATCACCGCTTCGAGCGTGAAATCGGGGGCTTTGGTTCCGACTTGAAGCATAAAACCTCTTGAATGTTATGATTATTATTGAATTGTATTGTCTTGTCAACGTGTTTACAATCAAGCAGCTTTTGGAGCCGCGATAAGTCGTTCTGCTGGGGTGCAGCCGTTTAGTCTATAGCCCTGATGCGGGCGGTTACAG
>VGIQ01000106.1 GCA_016867835.1 Calditrichota bacterium
GGTGCGTCCCATAGCCAATGACAAAGAGCGGGATGCGATGCTCCCGGCAAAGACCGAACAGCGCCGCAAGACACCCTGCATTAGCAGGATAGAGATAGATATCTGCCGGGCCGCCGACGCGCAGCGAAGTATGCTTGGCAAGCGGTTCGTTACGCACGATCCGGCCCTCGACTTCATTTTTTAGCCGCTCGACGAAGTCCGGTTCCTGCCATGGGTGCTCTACAGACCGACCCAACGTTCAGCCCGGCAAAGCAGCGAGTATCTCGGGAGCCAGACGATAGACGTCCCCGGCTCCCAGGATGATGACCATATCGCCCGGCTCCAGAGCCGACTTCACCGCTTCGGCGGTCTGGTTCCGGTCGTCGAGCAGAATCGCCCGCTTATGCCCCATCGTCCGCGCTGCTTCAACGATCAGTTGACTCCCCACCCCCGGCTCCGGCGCTTCGCGCGATCCGTAGATCGGCAGGACGATGGCCGTCTCGGCGCCTAACAGCGCCTGCCCGAACTCGGTAGCGAGCGCCTTGGTCCGGCTGTAGAGATGCGGCTGAAAGATCGCCACAATGCGACGTCCCCAGCCTGAGCGAGCCGCTTCGAGCGTCGCCGCGATCTCGGCCGGGTGATGAGCGAAGTCGTCGATCACCATCACGCCACCCTTCTCGCCTACGAACTCGAACCGCCTCCGTACGCCCTGAAAGCCGGCTAAAGCACTCTTTATATCATCGAATCCGACCCCGGCTTCAAGCCCGATGGCTATCGCTGCGAGGGCGTTCAGGACATTATGCCGGCCCGGGAGGCTCAGTTCGACGCGGCCCAGCGGACGACCGTGAGCCGTCAGGTCGAAATGCGACTTCCAGCCGCCCCGTTCGAGGTTCTCGGCCCGGACATCGGCTTGCGGTGAAAAGCCATAGGTAACCAGTGGCCGGTTGATCCTCCCGGCTATCCGGATGACCGATGGCTCGTCGATGCAAATCGCCGCCCGTCCGTAGAAGGGCACGGCATTGGAGAATTGAAGAAACGCGTTCTCAAGTTCCTCGAAACTGCCGTAGCATTCGAGGTGGTCGCGGTCGATATTGGTTATCACGACGTATGTTGGCGTCAGGCGCAGAAAAGACCGGTCAAACTCGTCGGCTTCGACGATAAGAATCTCGCTTGAGCCTTGCACCACGCCGGCGTTCGATCGCTTGAGCCTTCCGCCTATAATGACCAGAGGATCGAGCCCCCCCGCCGAGATCACTTCGCCCGTCAGCGAAGTCACGGTCGTCTTGCCGTGCGTTCCCGAAATCGCAATGCCGGTCTTCATACGCATCAGTTCGCCCAGCATCTCGGCACGGGCGATGACAGGTATCTTTCGCTGCCGGGCAGCGACCAACTCATCGTTGTCAGACTGAACCGCCGATGAATAGACGACTGCATCGGCGTCGGCGACGTGCCGGGCGCTGTGGCCGATCTGGATCTCCGCACCCAGTTCACGCAACCGCAGCGTCGTCTCGCTTTCGACGAGATCGCTGCCGGTTACCCGGAAGTCGTTTGCCAAAAGAACCTCGGCGATGCCCGACATCCCGGATCCGCCTATGCCGGTGAAGTGAATCCGTCCGAATCGGCGCCGCATCGGGCCTAACATCCACTCACCTGCAAGATTTCGTCGATGATCCTTGCAGCCGCATCGGGCCGGGCAAGTCTTCCCATCGCAGCGCTCATGGTCTCAAGCCTCGAAGTTGTTCCCGGTTCGCCGCCGGTAATGGACTCCAAAGCCCCAATGAATGATTCCCGGCTCAACTCCGTGTCTTTAATAGTCACCGCACCGCCGGCGTCTACAACGGCTCGTGCATTTGCCTCCTGATGACCTTCGGCTGCAAATGGATAGGGCACGAGGATTGCCGGCCGCCCGGTCGCAGCGAGATCGGCGAGGGTCATTGCCCCGCAGCGCGAGAGCACCAGATCGGCAGCCCGGTAGGCAAGCGCCATCCGCTGCGGTTCGAAGAATGGGGCGATGACCAGCCGTCCCTGCTGTTCTGTTCGGGATGACTGCTCACCATCCCGGTGCGATCCGGTCTGCCATATGACGCTCCAGTTTTGTGCAAACAAGTCATCCATAATGCTATAAATCAACCGGTTGATCGACCTTGCTCCAGCGCTGCCACCGGTTACGAGGAGTGTTCTCCTTCCGGTATCGAGCCCAAATGCCTTTCGGGCTTCCTCGCGACTCACCCCGGCGTCTTGCATAAGCGAAGGGTTGCCGCTCAGGACGATCCGGGCGGGAGGGGACTGGATCCTTTTTAGAGCATCCTCATAGCCGACGAAGACCCGAGCCGCGCCAGGCGCTTGAAGCCGCGTAACCAACCCCGGATAAGCATTCGACTCATGGACAAATAGCGGCTTCTTAAGGAGTCGTGCTGCCTGACCGGCGGGCCAGGCCGACCAACCGCCGGTCGAGATGACGAATCTCGCTCGATGTCGCAAGATGGCTCGCGACGCCTGAGCCGCCGAGACAGTCATCTGCAGTGGAAGCAAGCCGTTGCGAAGATCGAAGGTGCGTCTTAGACTGCCGATCCAGACTGATTGAAATGCAATGCCTTCGCTCCTGGCGATCCGCTCCTCGATCCTGCCTTTCGCTCCGATATAGAGAAAGTCCGCTTCCGGACGACGATGACTCAGTTCCCTCGCCAGTGCCATAAGGGGCAGGGCATGCCCGCCGGTTCCGCCGCCGGCAAGGACGACGGGCAGACGCCTGGATCGGTCAGGTCCGACCACTACGACTCAGTTGCCACAGGACTCCTACCGACCAGAGCGATACGATAAGCGATGTCCCACCCGCACTGATAAAAGGCAGCGGAAGTCCGGTCACCGGAAGGATTCCGACGGTGACTCCCATATGCACCAGTGCGAACATCATGAGTGAGAATATCAACCCTCCACCAAGGAGAAATCCAAACCGGCTCACTTCGCCACGCAGGATGTTTGAGGCGCGATATAGCAAGACCATAAACGCGAACAACACCGCTGTGGTGCCGAGCAAGCCGACCTCCTCCCCGATGATGCTGAAGATAAAGTCCGTATGCGGCTCGGGCAGAAAAAGCATCTTCTGGCGGCTCTCGCCGAAACCGGCACCGAAAATCCCGCCTCGACCGAATCCGAGAATGGACTGAAAACTCTGATAGTTGTCTTCGCTTAGCGCCCGCCCCGGAAAGAGATAGGTGATCAACCGGTCGCGTTGATAAGCCGTCCGGAGCACAAAAGCCAGCCCCGCAATTCCGGCGATCCCGGTTCCGATCAGGAAAGTCCGCCACGGCATACCGGCAAGCAAAAGCACCACTCCCGTCGCAGCGACCATCATCGCAGCGGCTGAAAAGTCGCGCTGGAAGTAGGTAACGGCGGCCATCGCACCTATGGGAACCATCGCGGCGAGGTAAAGCGCAGTCGAGGAGTGCCCCGGCTTGTCATCCTTTGCGAGGATGTGAGCCACAAAGATGATCACCGCGCAGCGCGCCGCTTCGGAAGTCTGAAAGGTGAAGCCTGCCAAACGCAGCCAGCGTCGCGTTCCATGCACCACCGGGCCGAAAAGTGCCTGCAGGATCATTACCCCTATCAGCGTCAACAGGATCACCCGGGCCCACCGGCGGTAGAAGCCGATGTCGATTTTCATTCCAGCGTAGAGGAACCCAAAGCCGACCATCATCAGGACGATCTGCCGCAGCGCGAAATACCAATCGACGGCATGTTTGTCGATAGCCAGAAAGAAACTGGCGCTGTAGATCATCACCAGGCCGAAGCAGGTGAGCGCGATCGCGGTCAGGAGCAGCATCTCGTCGCCTTGCGCGAAAAACTCCCGGAGCGGCGTCGGGCCATTGCGGCTTCGGCCCCGATAGAGGCGGACCGTGCCTCGCGATTCAGACCTATCGGTGAATAGACTCACTACGTTCTGGTTCATGCCTGATATTAGGGTAATGGTAACCGGTGTTGTGCCGAAATGTGGACAAACGGGACTCATAGTTCGACAACCAGCCTCCGGAAGACCTCACCTCGCTCCTCAAAGTCGCGAAACATATCGAAACTGGCGCAAAAGGGTGCCAATAGCACTGTATCACCTTCACTTGCCAACTTACCGGCAATGCTGACCGCTTCGTCAAGCGACCCGGCACGTATGACCGGCACAAGGTCCCCCCAATCGCTCATTATTTCGGAAGCAGCCTCACCGATCAGGATCAACTGCCGGACTTTTGCCTTGATCAAGTCGCGCGCCACGCGAAAGCCACCGCCCTTGGAGCGACCGCCGGCAATCAGGATCACCGGAGAAGGAGTCGCGCGCAGTGCGGTCATTCCGGCGTCGAGGTTGGTCGCTTTGGAGTCGTTTATCCAGACAACGCCTTCGCGTTCCCGAATTACCTCGAGTCTATGCGGGAGGCCACGGAACTCCCGAAACCCCGCTTCAACCGCTCCCCATTCGACACCGCAAGCCATTGCCATTAACCCAGCCACCAGCGCATTGGCAATATTGTGATCGCCCGGCAAAGGCAGACTCGAGCGTGGGAAACGGTGGTGTATGCCTGGTTCAGGCGCAAAGTTGAGTTGCCTCCCGTCGAACCAGGCTCCGGGTGCCTTTGCATCCGAAGGCAAGTTCATCCAATATGGAAGCCGTCGGGCACGGCAGTTCACAATCAATTCGGTCACCACGGGGTCGTCACCCGGATAGACGACGGCATCGTCCGGGCTCTGGTTGATTGTGATTCGCGCCTTGGCAGCGCCGTAACCCGCCATCGTCCCATGCCGGGCAAGGTGATCGGGCGTCAGATTTAAGATTGCAGCCGACTTCGGCCTCATCGTCAAAGTGGTCTCGAGTTGATAACTGGAGACTTCGAGCGCTATTAATGAATTCTCTGTCGTCGCATCGACGATCTCAATGAATGGCCGGCCGAGGTTTCCGCAGGCGAATGCGGGTTGTCCGGTCGCTTCGAAGATCCGCCCCACGAGTGCGGTCGACGTGCTCTTGCCGTTCGATCCAGTGATGGCTGCAAGCGTTCCCCGGCTGTTGCACCAGGCCAGTTCGATCTCGCTGATGATCCGGACACCTGCTTCTCGACGGACAACCACAGCCGGGTGAAAGAGCGCCACCCCGGGGCTGACCACGACCAAATCGGCAAACTCTGCAAGAGCTATTTGATGCCCGCCGAAGGAAAGCCTCACCCCCGCCTTTTGCCACTCGAGCACCTTTTTTCCGAAGCGCTCCTCCGGAAGGTCATCGCTCGCAACCACATCATGTCCATGCCGTATCAACCACTCGACTGTTGCGATGCCGCTACGCCCCATGCCAATCACATGCACACGGGACATTGCCTAACGCACCTTGAACGAAGTTATCGTAAGAAAAAGCAATAAGATGCCGATGATCCAAAAGCGCACCACCACCTGCTGTTCGGGCCAGCCGGCAAGTTCGAAATGGTGATGAATCGGCGCCATCTTGAAGAACCGGACGCCGGTTCCGGTGCGCTTGCGGGTGTATTTGAAGTAGTATCGTTGAACGATCACCGAGAGCACTTCAGCCACAAGAACTCCACCTAACATAATTAAAAACAATTCTTTCTTAATTAGTATCGCGACCGTCGCAAGCCCGGCACCCAACGCCAAAGCCCCGGTATCGCCCATAAAGACCTGAGCCGGTTTGGCGTTCCACCAGAGAAAGCCGAGCGCAGCACCGATCATTGCCGCGCAATAGACCGCGATCTCGCCCGATCCCGGCAAATAGATGATATTCAGATAATTACTGAAGACCGCATGGCCCGACACATAAGCCAGCACAGCAAAGCCCACCGATATAATCCCCACGAGTCCAATCGCGAGGCCGTCAAGACCGTCGGAGATATTAACCGCGTTGGAAGTTCCAGTAATGACGAGGGTTACGACAATGATGTAGATGATCCCTATGCCGAAAAAAGCCAGGTCAAGATGGCTATTCTTCAGGAATGGCAGCGTCGTTTCCGTCGCATTCTGAGCGAATTGCGGTGACAGTTGATCGGGTAGGAAATAGATCAGGCTGCCAATCAAAATGCCCAGTGAGACCTGCCCTAACATCTTATAGCGCGGCACCAAACCGATCTTGCGGTTGCGGCTCTTCAGGTAGTCATCGAGGAACCCGACCAGCCCCATCCAAGCCGTCGCCAGGACCAGCAGCCAGACCTGCCAATGGTCGAGCCTGGCAAAGAGCAGTGTCCCGCCCAGGAGTGCCGTCAAGATAATCAGCCCCCCCATCGTCGGGGTGCCGGCCTTTTCAAGGTGCGTGACCGGGCCGTCGGTCCGAATCTCCTCTACAGCGCCGGTCCGTTTCAGCCGCCGGATGATCATGGGACCGACTATGAAACTGATGAGAAGCGCGGTAACCGCTGCCGCTCCAGCCCGAAAGGTGATATAGCGGAAGAGGTTGAATCCGGAGACTAACTCCTGAAGCGGCAGCAGGAGATGGTAAAGCAATGGATCCCGGGTTAGTTATGTTCTGTTAGCGTTGGCTCTCCGATTGCGCAAAGGTCGCGTTTTCCCCGCTGACAGGAATCAATTGGTGAACGGACCTTCGTCAGCACGATGCGCCTGGCAATCGCCGTGCCTCTGCTGCTCGACGCGCCTCTTCACGATCATCGAACGGCGTCCGGACACCGTTCACCTCGAGGTAAGTTTCCGCACCCTTCCCGGCGAGCAGGATGAGTTCGCCATCAATGGCATCGGCGACCGCACGTTCGATAGCCTCCCGGCGATCGACCTGCACCATAGCCCGACCCGATCGTATGGCATTCGGGGGCAATCCAGCTGCGATTTCGGCGCATATTTTGGCCGGCTCCTCAGTACGCGGATTGTCGCTCGTTATGATGACCTTATCAGCCCCTTCGGCAGCGATTTGCCCCATCACCGGCCTCTTGGTGCGATCCCTATCTCCTCCACAGCCGAACACCACGGTCAGCCGTGTCGGAGTCAGCCGCCGAAGCGAAGCAAGCGCTCGCTCGAGGGCATCGGGCGTATGAGAGTAGTCAACCAGCACCGTGAACGGCCCGGTAACCGCAGTCTCCATCCGGCCCGGCACCGCCTTGAGAGATTCTATGCCCCGGGCAATAATCGCTGGAGCAATACCCAGCCCTAACCCGACACTTGCTGCCAAAGCCACGTTATCTCCTTGAAAGAGCCCCACGAGGGGGGTATGAACTTCGAAATCGACGCCCCAACCGGTAATGCGAAAAGTCCCGCCCTTGCCGGTAGCACTGATTACCGCATAGCAAATCTGCCCTTCCCCGCCCCTCCGACCGCGCGTCCGGCGGGCGAATCCGATGCAATTAAGTCCTTCAACATCCACGAGTTCCCGATAGAGCATGCGTCCCCGCCGGTCTCCGGTATTGACCGCCGCTACGCCGCCGGGTGCTATCATGTCGAACAGTTTGCGTTTGGCGGCGAAGTAATTGGCGAAGGTCCGATGATAGTCGAGGTGGTCTCGCGACAGATTCGTGAACGCCGCCGCGCCATAGACCAATCCCTCAACCCGCCTTTGATCGAGCGCATGCGACGATACCTCCATCACCGCATGAGTGCAACCGGCGCCGACCATTTCGTCAAGCAGGCGGCAAGTGGTGTCGATATCCGGCGTCGTCAGCAGGGCTTCCATCTGGCGTCGCCTGGTGTCATAGCCGATCGTCGAGAGCATTCCACACTTCCCGCCCGAGGCTTCGACAATAGCCCGGATCAGGTGTACCGAACTGGTCTTGCCATTGGTTCCGGTTACTCCAATAAGGCAAAGTCGGGTCGCCGGGTACCGGTAGATCCGTTGCGACAAGCCAACCAACGCAACTCGTTCATCGGCTACCCGCACTGCAGGCAGCGGGAGAGCGTCGGGCAGCGGAGACGAGGTTACTAACATCACCGCACCGCGACGGGCGGCTTCACTAACGAACTCGACGCCCTTGGACCGCCCCCCCGACCGGGCAAAGAAGAGCCAGCCCGGCTCTATCAACCGCGAATCCTGGGCAATGCCGGTTATTGCTGCGTTGACTTCTCCTCTGGTATCAAGGACCTTGATCCCTTTAAAGAGAGCGTCGAACCGGTTCATCCTCCCTCGCGAGACCGATTCAAGGCACTTAACTCCGCGCTTCGAGGCGGCAGACGTCGCCCCAGTTGACGCGGGAGCCAGAGGAGGGATGTTGTTCGACGACCTTTCCGCGTCCGTTCACCTGGACCGTTAGTCCCGACTCGCTCGCCTTGCGAATCGCATCCCGTATCGAGAGTCCGACCAGATGCGGCACTACAACAGCACCGCGGGCGGATCGTTTAGGCGGCCCTATAGTCAGGTTGACCCGGGTTCCGGCAGGGATTTCTTCGCCAACCTCCGGCACTTGATCGACAACGACTGTGCCTTCTCCCCGCAGCGTCACATTCAGGCCGATGCTCTTGAGACTCGCCTCGGCTTCACCTGCCGGTTTCATTCGCAAATCCGGCATCTTCACCAACTGTGGCAGCGAGCGTCCCCGTTTCGATGGACTTGCCAGCGCCTTGCCCGTGGTTGGCACTTTCCGACCTGAACCGCGCTCCTTGGCGGGCGACGATGCCAGCATTGCCGGATCGAGTCCGGCGATCCGGGTCGCAATCCGTTTGAAGATCGGAGCCGCCACATCCCCGCCCTGGTGCAAACCGGAGGCTCCCCGCGGGCTGTCCATTCCGATAAAGATCAGATATTGCGGGTCTTCAGCCGGCAGGAAGCCGCACATCGAGGCGTAATACCGATCGTCATGGTATCCTCCCTCGGGGCTTGAGATTTGTGCAGTGCCGGTCTTGGCAGCGATGGTGACACCTTCGACCTTGGCTTTGCGACCGGTGCCTTTCTCGACGACTTGAACCAGTGCCAAGGTGATGGCTTTGGCGGTCGAGGGCGATACGACCTGACGAATCCGAACCGGCTCCCGGGACACAAACTCGCCGTCGCGATTGAAGTGTCCCCGTATCAGAGTTGGCCGCAGCAGTGTCCCCCGATTGGCGATTGCGCCATAGGCCATAGCCATTTGCAGCGCCGTTGCAGCTACGCCTTGACCGATCACCAACGTCGGCTGGGTTAGTCCCGACCAATCGGACGGCGCCGGAAGCATCCCCGAGGCCTCGCCCTCGACTTCGATGCCGCTCTTGGCGAGAAACCCGAATCGTCGCACCATATCGTAAAGTTCACGCTTCTCCAAGGCTCGCGAAAGCAGAATCGTCCCGACATTGGAGGAATAGGCGAGCACCTCCTGCAGCGTGAGCACTCCATGCCGCTTGGCGTCGCGTATGGTCTTGCCGTGGATCGTCACCGATCCGGCGCTGCAATCGATGGTCGAGCGAAGTGTAGCGCGACCGCTCTCCAGCAGTGCAGCGGCGGCCACGATCTTAAACGTGCTTCCCGGTTCGAAAATATCGACCACTGCCCGGTTCTTTTGATACTCCTGCGGCTGGGTGTCCGGCTGCCCCGGATCGAATGCCGGTAACGACGCCAGAGCGAGTACTTCACCGGTCTTGGGGTCGAGGACTATAGCCACTGCCGAGAGGGCTTTCTCGACTATCACAGCCGGTGCCAGTTCTTCCTCGACGAGTGACTGAATGCGCAGATCGAGGGTCAGGACGACGTCG
>VGIQ01000107.1 GCA_016867835.1 Calditrichota bacterium
ACACTCCACCACCGGTGACCCATACCCGACTACCGTCAACTCACCACCCTCCATCGCACCCTCAACCGCCGTCGTCAACGGATCGTCACCCCAGACCGCGACCCCGCACATCCCACCCTCCGCATACCCCGTCCCCACCAACAACCCCCCCGAATAGACCCCCACCACACCCGCGTAAGACCCCGTCCGCAACAATAAACTCATGTTCCGACCCGTCGGCTCAACCCGCGGTACAGCCCCCACACGATACGCCGACCGACCCTCCACAACATCCAAACGCCCGCCGCCCTGCTGCGTCCGGTAAACTAACTCCATCCCCTCCTCCATCTTCAACTGGTAGCCCCGTCCCTCACCCATGTTACCCATATTGCTATACGCCCAGGCCGGAACATAGAAATTCCCCAGCCCGTCCTTCGCCACCAGCAATCCCTCCATCACCCCCGACAACGCCACCACCGCATTCACCGATCGACGAGGATAATAAGCCACCATGTTCCAACCCTCTCCCAGCGCTATCCCGTCCTCCGCCAACACCGACTCCCCCTCCACACGCAAAACCGCCGGTCCATTCAACTTCAACCAATAGCCCTGCCAAGACTCCCAGTCCGGGATGTTGTTGAAGCCCGCACGAGGTCGATAAAAATGTCCCGACCCATCCTTCATAAGGTCGAGCAACCCCGCTTCCACCAGCGGACGAACGACCGCCTCCACCGCCGCATCCTCCGGCTGAAGATTCACCGACATCAAATTCCACCCCCGCACCAAACTCACATTCCGAAACGTCCGAACCCGTCCCTCGACCACCGACAACGTCACCGGAACGTGCGTCTCGCCACCAACACCATCGTGCAGAAAGACCAACTCCCCCTCAAAGTCCACCAACGGCAAACCGACCGACGACAAATGAACATCGAATCGCTGCGCATCCCCCGCTTCGATCACCCCCGATACCGGTTCCACCCCAAACCAGTCCTTGCGGGCGTCCAACTGGTAGATGTCGAGACGATCCCGACCCGCATTGACCGAAACGCTCGCCACCGTCAGAAAGACCCAACTATAGACGTCATACTGGTTGGTGATCGAAACCCCCGTCGGAGTCCCCCCCGCAGGATACTGCAAGCGCCGAACCGGCAGCGTGTCCCCGTTCGCCGGATTCATCTTGTGAACCTGGATGTTGTCCGCCCCCGGACTATGCATTATGTAGAGCGGATAACCGTCCGGATCGTCCGGCCAGTAGCCCATCCCGTAAGTCCGAAGTCCCCGCCGGTTCAGCCGCGCACCGGTCCGGTTACCCTCCCGGTCGTAGGCGATGATGTCGTTCTGGCTTAACGAGCCGATCCAGAGACAGTTCCGGTCCGAGTCCCAGGCAATCGACTGGTTTGGGTTGTAAGGCCCCGCAAACTGCACCTCCAGGTCGCCCCCGGGGGTGAATCCGAAGACGGCTGCTTCGCCCGACCCCCAGATCAGTTCCCCGTCCCATTCGAGGTCTTTGTAGCCATACTGGCTGTTGCCGGCTTGATTGTAACGGTCTACCAGATCGCCGTCGCGGTCGAGGATGTAGATGGTGTTGGGATCGGCGGCGGCGGCGCCGGCGAGGTAGAAGTTGTCGCCGATGAAGAGCGCGCCTTCGATGCGGTCGTCGTTGAGGGCCGCACCGACGTTGAGGGAACGGCGGATGGTCCAGGGCTCGGCGTTGGCGTCGCCGAGGAGCCGGCGTTCGACGCGGTAACTGAGCGGCCCGTTGCCGTTATTGGCGACGTTGAAGTCGAGGTCGAGGGTGTTGTCGGGCTCGAGTTGGGCGAAGATGCCTTCCTCTCCGACGTCGGGATCGGCGGTCGAGTGGAGCATGGCGACATTCAGTTCGACGTCGTCGTCCTCGAGGTTAACCTCGCGGGTGGTGGTCAGGTAGTCCGGCGCGCTGAAGGTCAGTTCGTAAGCGCCCAGAGGCAGGTCGGCGAAGTCGTACGCGCCTTCCTCGTCCGTTGGGCGCTGGATAATGTAACGGTCCAGTTCTACCTGGACATCCGGCATAGCATCGCCGGTGGCTTCATCGGTTACCAGACCGGCAATCGCTGCCACGGGCGATTGAACGGTTAGGACGCAGGACATCTGCGCCACCGGTGCGTCAATGCCCTCCTGCAGAACACTTAGAATCAATTCAGTAGTGCCATCTTCAAGTCCGGTCGAAACAAAAATCAGCTCCAGTTCAGCAGACTCACCTGCTGCTATCTCGCCTTCATCAGGCTGGACTTCCAGCCAGCCGGGCTTGGCCAAATGATCAAGATACCAAATCATCCCGACCCCGGTACGCCCCCATTGGTACTGATTAGGATTGTTGTGAAGGAATCCATCGACCGTCGTAGAAGCAACCACTCGTCCCCGGCCAAACTTATAGGTAATGATGATTGGTTCGCGAACAGGATTGCCAATCGCCATCACCTCAACCCAATCCACGCCCTCCATCCGGTCGATGTTCTGTTGCAAGAAGACCCCATGTGCGTTCCCGTTGCCAACCAACTCAGCCCCGCGACGCCACCAGTTTCGCTGGATCTGATCGTTGCGGTTCATGTAGTCGATCAGGAAGTTGTCTTCAGGATTGAGTTGAAGCGGGCAGTTGTTCTGTGATTGGTCGCCCTGGACCTGTCCCCAAGTGTAGGTCAATCCTCCGGGTAGACGGGGTCGGGTATTATGGTTATTGGTTCCGCAGGGTCGATAGAGCGCACCGCCTCGGTCAACAAACTCCTCGATGCGGGCAAAGTTTTCGTTGTAGGCCGCCACCCACGCGTCGGGCTCATAATTGCCTATCCACATGAAGTCAAACTCGTTGAAATCGACGTTGGCGACCTCGTTCCACTGTCGGTAACGGCTGTATCGTAGCCCGTCGATGGCTGAGAAATACTGCTCGAAGTTCCAGTTGCTCCACCCGCAGACATTCTGTATGAGTATGCCACGTCCCTCCGGCTGATCCCGACGGGGCCCACCCCGACGATCAACATTCTCTTCCGGCTCATCGAGTGTGATCTCGAATACCGCGGCCGCGTCATCCTCGTTCCGAAGCGTCAGTGTTTGAACCAATGTGTCCCCCTCCTCCAAGGCCACGATGAACCCTATAGGCTCGGCCGTGACGGCCGCGGTTGCAGGAGAAACAGCAGATGCAAGCAGCATAAGTCCGGCTGCGAGTAGTGTGAAAAGGGTGCGCAACAGCATGGTGAACTCCTGTCAGGATGGTTGGGAGGAGCGATGAAACGGTCCCCGGGACAGGTGAGGGCGGGATGCAGCGCGAGGTAAGTTGCCCGAGACGCCTTAATGATTATTTAGTATAAGCAAGTCAATAGCCATTGTCAATATCCTGCGAGGCACATTTCAACTGTTGATTCAATTTCAAGTCAATGATAATGATGATGATAATCCGATCCACTGGCGAGCCTACCGGCTCTCGAACATCAGGTTCCTCTTGAAATTGGTCGGGCTGGTCGCGAACTCCATCCCGGTCTCAAAGGTGATGATCTCCTGTTTGTAGAGGGCTGTCAGGTGCTGGTCGAAGGTCTGCATCCGGTAGGGGTTGGCGCCCTGCTCGATCAGGTCGGTGAAGCCGCGGCTGTCCGCAGTCGCGATCCGCTCCTGGATAGCCCCGGTCATACGCATCACCTCGAGCGCTGCAATCCGGCCTTCCCGGTCCGAGCGGGGAACGAGCCGCTGGGATATGATCGCCCGGATCGTCTCCGAAAGGCGCAGCCTAAGCCCCGGCTGCTCGCCTGGATCGAAGACGCCAAGAATGCGAATGATCGTCCCCTCGGCATCGGAAGTGTGGAGAGTGCTGAAGACCGAGTGCCCGGTTTCGGCTGCCTTAAGCCCAATCTCGACCGTCTCCCGGTCGCGAAGTTCGCCGACCATGATGACGTCCGGATCCTGCCGAAGCGATGCCCGCAGCGCCGCACTAAAGGTGCCGGTGTCGTTGCCGACCTCGCGCTGGGTAATGTAGGACATATTGTCGCGCAGGAGGAACTCGATCGGATCCTCGATCGTAACGATCTTGCGCCGGAAGTTGTTGTTGATTTGATTGAGCAGCGCCGCGAGGGTGGTGGACTTGCCACTGCCGGTCGTCCCGGTAATCAGCACCATCCCGCGCGGCTCGGCGGCGATCTCCTTTAAAACCTCTGGTAAGAGGAGGTCGTCGATCGAGCGAATGCTGTCCGGAATGACCCGCATCGTAAGGGTGAGCGTCCCACGCTGGCGGGCAATGTTGACCCGGAAACGCCCCGTTCCCGACAGCGAGAACGAAGTGTCGAAGTCGGTCAGCATCTCAAGTTGCGAGAGGTGCTGGAGCGCGACCGGGCTGGCTGATTGTTCGAGCACCCGCCGGACAATCCGCTCCACGTCTTCGCCTTCGAGCGGCTCGTCGGTGCCGGCCACCATCTCGCCCCGCGACCGCACCATAAAGGGCTGGCCGACCTTGATATGAATATCCGATGTGCCGACCTCGACGGCGGCGTGGAGGATCTGATCGAAAAGATAGGCTTCCAACTGAACGTGGATCTATGAATGAAGAGGAGCCGTGACCCGGATTTGTGCATGCCGGACGCCCTCGTCCGGCGTGTCGTGGAGACGAGTGCAAGAGCCGAGGGCATCCTCACTCCAAATGTTTGCAACGGGACGCCTTCTCTGTAGTTCTCAATATACACCCTATGCAGGGTGTTGTGAAAGGTCATATTGAGTCTGTTAAAAGACTCGACTCGTGCACGTCGGACGCCCTCGTCCGGCATGTGACAGGGAGATGTGATGCGAGCGGACGAGGGCGTCCGCCCGTATCATTAACTTCGATCAGGTGTCGTCATTCAGTCATCACACCCCAAAAAAGCGAGGGCTGCCCCTCTGGGAGCAGCCCTCTATGCGACGTTGGTCGGCGGGTGCGCGCGGCATCTGTCCGGGTCTATGCCGGGTCCTCCGGTTCCAAACCACCGCATTCGAATAGAATATCGACGCCGCTTCGTGCGGGTGTGGTGATGCAGGTCACCGAAGCCGGTGATTTTTTTGACGCGCCAAAATGGCGGATTGCCAGGACGTCGCACTGAATCCGATGCCGCGCTGAAAAGGGGGACTAACTTCCGGTAGGAACTCACGCCTCTCCCGTGTGAGTATTTTGGCGCTGGCAAGAACTTCGACAACGGCCTTAATTAGTAACGGGTGCCTTATCATTCTTAGCAGCATCACCAACTCGTGCAATAGGATCGGCCCAATATGCGGGAAGATGTCCCGCCACCGGTCGTTCCGGGCGATGAGGTAGTAGCGGTTGCGGTGCGTCAGGTAGCGCGAGAAGTGCGACGATGACGACGACCCGCCTCGCCGGTGCCATCCTACCGCCGTCGGAACGAACCACGCCTCCCGGTTATGCCTCCAGATACGCCAGGCCAGATCGGCATCTTCGTAGTAACTGAAGAACCGTTCCGGGAAGATGCCGTCCGGGACGGCCGTTTCTTCAAGTGTCTCACGACGGTAGAGCGCAGCAGCTGCACAGATGCCGAAGACCCGCCCCGGTTCGTTTGGCAGCCCTGAACGAAGCGCTCCGAAGTGGCGATCCCGCACCCGCCGGCTCGCAAAGATCTCAATCCCGGTTGAGTCCACGACCTCATCGCCGGCATCGTCCCATCTAAGGAGAACTCCCCCCAAGGCGCCCGCGCGCGGATGATCTGCAGCAAAATCAAGCAGGTGCCGAATCCAATCCGGTGCCAGTTTCGCGTCGGGATTAAGAGTCAGGATCCAGTCCGCTGAAAGGTGCCGGATGCCGAGGTTGTTACCCGCGGCAAAGCCGATATTTGTCGTCCGGATGAGCAAAATGCTCTGATAATCGCGTTCCACAAGGTCGGCCGTGCCGTCCATCGAGCCGTTATCGACGACGACGATGGTCCGAATCGGGTGCGACTGGGCTTCAAGCGACGTCAGGCATTCGCCGATGTCACGAATGCTGTTGTGGGCTACGACGACCGCGCCGACCGCTGGCTGGTCCGCCGCGCTCATTACGCCTTCCGGGCGAGGAAATGTCCTGCCGTCTGCAGCAGCCGCCGGACGATGGCACTGACTGGACTGTCGAACTCCTGCCGTCCCCGTCGGAACATCAACAGTCCGGCGGTAGCCAACGTTGCTGCAAGCGCTATCGCGGCGCCATATCCGGCGTAGAAATAGACTCCGGCGGGAAGCAGAATCGCCATCACCATTAGGCTAACGCCCGAGACTGCAGCCACCGCGCCCGCCGCGCCTATGCCATAGAGGATCGTTCCGGTTACGTTGAACAGCCCCTCGAATGGCGCTGCCAGCATCATGATTCTGAGCAGCGGCGCAGCCTCAAGGTATGACGCTCCCATGAAAAGACGAAAGAACGGCTCCGCCGCGAGCATCATCAGCATCGCGAAGCCTCCCAGTCCGATCACCACATAGGCGGTAGCCTTCTCGAAGAGCGCTCCCAACTCGGCCCGGTTTCCCGTCGCTGCCAGCCGCGATGCATAAGGCATCACCAACACCCCCATCGCCGCCGTAAGCGCCGATACGACACGATAGATGTTCTTCGCTCCGCCGTAAACGCCGACGATAGCCGGGTTATAAATCGCTCCCAATAACAGCAGATCGGCACCATAAACCAGGCTGCTTGAGAGTCCAATGCCGAGCGTCAGGACCCCGTAGCGGAGCAGTTCTTTGGCTTCGCCCCACGCGATCCGTCGCAGCAGATTGGTTAGTCCTCCCAATGGCACAACCGCCAGACTCGACGCCAGCGCGGCTATGAAGTTGACCAGCAAAGGATCGAGCGCGCTCTGCATGGCATTCGTTTGACGAAGATAAAAGTAGCCCCCCGCCGAGCCGAGGTAGTAGATCGCGTCGAGCAGAAAGAGATGCTTCATCCGGTAGAGGGTCTGATGCACACAAAACGACCAATCGCGCAGGAAGAAGAGTGGCAGGAACGCTGCCGCCAGATAGATATCGCTGCGCTCGACTTTCAGCATCCCCCCCAGCAGCGGCGCGACCAGAATCAGCAGCAGTCCCGCCGCAAGATAGAAGAGTGCGTTAAGGCCAAAACCCGTCCGTGCCATCGCTTCGTGACGCCCCGGTTCGGAGGCAAACTTGATCATCGGATTCAGGATCAGCGTCTTATTGACGAAAATGACCTGACTGGCGATAGCGAAGATGATCGAGTATCTCCCGAATTCTTCAACCGGAAGCGCTGGGATGACGAAGAGGATGAAGGCAAGTCCGTTGACCAGCGGCAGGAGTCGGGTCGCGACAGCCCACGAAAACCGGCCTAAATGAAGCGTGAGATTCAAACCGGGGTGGTGGCGGCGGGTTGGGACTTCATTGCAGAGGCACGGGACTGTGCCATCCCGGGAAAGAGAAGTTCGCTCAGCAGGGTCTTCAATTGCTCTTCATCGAGATTGCGTCCGATGAATCGGCCTCCCTCGGCGACCGATATCGCCCCCGTCTCTTCAGATACGACTACCGCAACGGCATCGACCTCTTCCGAGATTCCCAGCGCGGCGCGATGGCGGGTGCCATAGGAACTGTCGGCGGGGGGATTTTGTGCGAGAGGAAGGATGCAGCGCGCCGCGACGACCGTGTCGCCGCTTACGATCACCGCTCCGTCGTGAAGCGGTGTGCGGGGATAAAAGATCGAAACGAGAAACTCCCACGAGAGTTCAGCGCCCAGCGAGACACCGGTCTCGACGACACCGCGCACGCCTGTCGTCCGCTGAATCACCATCAAGGCTCCAAAACGGCGGCTCGATAGTTCCACCGCTGCCTTGGCGACCTGCGCCGCAACACGCTGCTCGCCGGTTCGAAAGAGCGTTCTGAGCAGCCCAAACTGCCCGATCTTGACAAGCATACGCCGCAGTTCGGGTTGAAAGAGGATAACGAATGCAATTACCCAGACCGCACCGATCGATTGGATCAGCCAGGTCATACCGCTCATGCCGATCAGTTGTGCCAGCGACCCGGTGATGAGCAGTAACAGCAGCCCCGCAAACATCTGCGTCGCGCGGGTGCCGCGCATGATGAGCCAGACCTGATAGAAGACGACCGCAACGGCGACCACGTCGAACAGGTCGATCAGGGTGACCGTGAGGAACCCGATGCGGAAGAGATCCATCAGGCGAACGGTGCCTTCAAAACCGTGAACTCCTTCAGATAGTGCGGCTCGAGCATCTCGATACCGGCCGCATCCAGTGACGGCATGCCAACATTCACCAGTCTGCGCTGCGCCAGCCGACCTACCGCCCGCGCCGAGGCGGCCACCGGGCGCTCGTCACCGCCAATGCCCAGGTGCTCGAAGCCCTCCCCAAACGCGACCCGACCCGAGGAAGTGGAATTCAATACCTGGGACGCATCCATCAAGCCCGGAACGCTGACTGGTTCGACGCCTTCGCCCGTTAGGCGGAACTCCTGCCCAAAAGACTCGCCCCGCCGTGCGGGGACAAGCGGCAGCACTCCCTCCATAAGATGCCGACCAGCGGCGACACTATTCAAGAGGAGATATTCGTAAGCCAGCGCTTCGAGGGTCTCAACCGGAACGATAGGGATGCCGAGTCCGAGGGCCGCACCCTTGGCATATGAGAGACCTACCCGCAGCCCCGTGAACGAGCCCGGCCCAATCGAAACCGCTATGACCCGGACGGACGACCAATCGGCAGCAGCCTGATCCAGAACCGCCCGCACCAGCCCGGGCAGGACCTCATTGTGTCGCCTTTCGGACGCAACCGAGATGAGGGCTGCAGTCGGATCCCCCTGCCCGGCATCCGTCGCCATTAGCGCCACAGAGCAGATCGAGGTGGCTGTCTCAAGTGCCAGTAGATAGTTCCGTTGCAGTATCGTCAGCCTGTTCCTCGCAGTGTGGTGTCCCCCAACGCCCGCCGCTTGTTGCGGATTTCTTCGTTGTCGGGATCGATGTGAATCACGGTATGGAGCGGCCAGTCCATCCCCTCTGACAGGGTTCGCTCGATCCGGCGGACGATGTGGTGCCCGGCTTCGATGGTGAGACTGGCGTCGAGCATGATATGGACGTCCATCAAGAGTTCCCGACCGATGCGGCGGATGCGAAGCCGGTGCCAGCCGCGAATTTCGGGAATCTCTTTTAGTATGGCATCGATCCGGGCTTCGACCGCTGCTCCCGCCGAACCTTCGGAAAGTTCTACCAGAATCTCGAAAAGAAGTTTCACCCCGACGCTAAAGACGACTCCGCCGACCACTATCCCAGCAACGGCATCGGCGTTCGACCAGCCGGCGATAGTTCCCACGCCGCCAGCCAGAACTACGCTCGAGACCGCCACATCGGCGCGATGATCCCACGCTTTGCCCTGCAGCGCAGCGCTGCGGCAGCGCGCCGCTACGAGTCGCGTCCGCCGGAAGAGCCATTCCTTGACGACGATCGTCCCTGCCGAGACGAAAACTACCGGAACGCCGTCGATAGGCGACTTGCTGCCCA
>VGIQ01000108.1 GCA_016867835.1 Calditrichota bacterium
GCGCTCTCGATAGGCTGATCGACAGGTTCACTTAGTCTGGTCAGGTCGGTCACGACCCGGGTCGTACCGATAGTGAACTTGAGCGCCGAGCGAATGATCGTCTGCCCGGAAAAGCCTTGGTCATCGTTTATGCGACCGGGAGTTCTCTCCAAATGCGGAAAGTAGTATTTACCTAATCCGCCCCAACCCGCTATGGAGATGGTATCCGGTATGACCGTAGCCAGTCGATCTGAATTGGGGATCACAATCTCCGTCAATCCGGGATTGATATCCTCATCGATTGCAATACTGTACAATCGACCGAACTCGCTGTTGGAACTCATGATGTCGAGATGCAATCTGAGCGGCATCTCAGTGTCGTTGAGGAGGCGTATGTAGAGTGTATCCCGCGTGAAGTTAATACTGTCGAGGCCTTGTGGCATATCGATAGCGGTCAGCATCCCCGGAATATCGACCGTCACGCTGTCGAGGACTCCTTCGAACGAGCGGAAGGTAAGTTCATCGGTCCAGTATGTAACATCGACGCCTTGATCGCCGGATATCAACTGGTAGGACTCGCCTTGAAAGCGGGTAACGCGGGTGTCTTCGACGATCACCTCATTGCGGACCCGGAGACGCTGGTCATCCAAAGTCATCTCCAGCCGGGCGCCGTCGAGATCGATGGTCGTTAGGTCGCTCGAAGCTTCAGGCTCCATCACAACGTTACGCACTATAGGCGTGCCGGTCGAATCGAAGAGGTTCTCGAATACCATCCGCGAAGTCAACTTCAACCGGGTGGTGTTGCGTAGTTGAAAGTAAGCACTGCCGCGCTTGATGTCCGCGACAATCACCTTGTTCTTGTTGTCGAAATCGAGGTGATCGTCATTGTCAAATTGCTGCTCAGCTACTTCGGCTTCGCAAGATTCAACGTCGGTGGGGGTGATACTGACGGTGATGCTCAACTTCTCGTCGCCGACGATCTGGACGTTGGAGCCAAAACTGCCCGGCGAATGCCCGTCGGCAATCATCAGTAGTTGGTTCTCGAGATACTTGCCAGATAGGTCGATGCTGTCGCTTCTTACCTCGCCAGGCTGAAAGGGAGGAAAGACCGCCGTGCCGATTGCGTCCTGACTTACCAGATTCGAGATGCGGACGGTCAAGTTCTGCATCTCGACCGGATAGCGATTCTCAACAGTCAATACCAGGTAGCCGCGGTATACGCGCACCCAGCGAAAGATGTCGAATGTCATCGTATCGCGTGCCTGTTCCATATCGAATGCACTGACCGGACCATTGTAACCCGGCTGAAGTGCTGGATTGGCCTCGGCGATATTAATGGTGTCTAAGTCGGGGGTCGGCTCTTCAACGCGAATGGTGTCGATGCGGTTGACATAGTTCCCGATCGAGGAAGCCTCGTAGGTAAGGCGATCTCCGACCGGCTGATAGTCGATCGAGTCCCGCGATTCAAACATCAGGGTCGAATCGACCGGATTGGTGATAATGCCCCATCCGCGCTCGGCCAATCGCGTCGAGTCCGTCAGGAGTTCACCCATCCGGTAGATGCGCTCGCTGAACGGGATGGTCATTTCAACCGTCCAGGAGGGCATGCCCGGCTCCTTTATCGTGCATGAAGAAAGCATCGCCAAGGAGAGCGTTGCCGCCCAAATCAACCCTGCTCGAAAGCGAATTTCACTAAGTCGGGACGTCTGTCGTTTCGCTCGACTGCTCGTTAGTAGATTCGAATTCTTCATTAGGATGCCTTCTGAAAAGCGGGCAGGAGATCGTTGCGCTCCCAGGTGAAGGCTTCGCCTTCCCGACCGAAATGGCCGTATGCGGCAGTCGCGCGGAAAATGGGGCGTCGCAGTTCAAGTCGCTCGATGATGCCGGCGGGAGTCATATCGACGGTGGAATTGACGAGTGCGGTCAGTTCCTCGTCCGGAATGGCGCCGGTGCCGTGACTGTCAACCATCAACGAAACCGGCTCGGCGATGCCGATGGCATAAGCGACTTGAATGGTGCAACGTTCTGCCAGTCCGGCCGCAACAAGGTTGCGCGCAACGTGCCGGGCCGCGTAGGCGGCCGACCGATCGACTTTGGTCGGATCCTTGCCGGAGAAGCAGCCTCCGCCATGGAGCGCAAAGCCGCCATACGTATCGACGATGATTTTGCGTCCGGTCAGTCCGGTATCGGCATGCGGGCCGCCGAGGACGAAGCGTCCGGTCGGGTTTATATGGATCGACATCCCCTTGGTAGGAACATACTCCGCCGGGATCACCTTGTCGATCACCTCGCCGATCACATCCTCACGGATCCGTGCCTGTGTAACATCAGGATCGTGCTGAGTCGATACCACAATGGTCTCGACAGCCACCGGCTTGTTTCCGGCATAGTGCACCGAGACCTGTGTTTTGCCATCCGGCCGCAAATAGGGCAGTATCCCGGACTTTCGAACCGCTGCCAGACGTCGGGCCAGATTGTGCGCCAGTTGAATCGGCAGCGGCATCAGTTCCGGCGTCTCATTTGACGCATAGCCGAACATCATACCCTGATCGCCCGCTCCAGCGCGATCGACACCAAGTGCGATGTCCACCGACTGCTGGTCGATGGTCGTGATGACCGCACAGGTTTCGTAGTCGAAGCCGAAGGAGGCTGTCGTGTAGCCAATGTCCTTTATGACGCTGCGCACCAGGCGGGGAATATCGACATAGGTTGTGGTGCTGATTTCGCCGCCGACGAGTGCCATCCCGGTCGTAAGGAAGGTCTCACAGGCTACCCGCCCGAAAGGATCCTCGTTTAGAACCGCGTCAAGCACGGCGTCGGATATCTGATCGGCTATCTTGTCGGGATGTCCCTCGGTTACTGATTCCGATGTGAAGATAAATCCGCGTTCTTGCATAGTTTGTCGTTAGTTGCTGACGTTAATAGAGTAGTGAATAGAGTCTGCCTACTAAAGGGAGATTTCGCTCGAAGTCCCCAGATTCAGTTCATGCCGTTGTCCGCTTATCCTTGTCCGGCGTCCGATGATCGAATGGGCAAGCACCGCCGCTTCTATATGAGAACTCTCGGCAATGATGGCATCCCGAATCACTGCATCGCGGACAATGCAGTTCTCGCCTATGGATACATAAGGTCCGATGATGGAGCGTTCGATCTGCACCCCCTTGGCTAAATGCACCGGCGGAACAATATGTGAGTCAGTCAGTTTAATGTCATCGTTGAATCCGCCATCGCGGTCAAATAGAAAGCGGTTGGTCTCGAGAAGCGCCTGCGGCTTACCGCAATCATACCACCCTTCGATGGGGTGAACCACGATTTCAATGCCTTGTTCAAGCAGTAGTTGCAAGGCGTCGGTCAGTTGGTATTCGCCCTTAACCGTGATCCCCCGTTCTATTACCTCCTTAATCGCCTCGCCAAGACGGGCACCCTCCCGGATGTAATAGACTCCCACAATGGCAAGATTGGAGGGTGGTTCGGGTGACTTCTCGATCAGCCTCGTCACCCGGCCGGCGTTTAGTTCGACAACGCCGAACTTGCGCGCGTCTGCAACCTCCTTTACCGCAATAACCGACCGTCCGGCCGTCACTATCGGCTTTAGATCCCCATCGACAATAGTGTCGCCCAGGATGATGAGCAAATCCACATCGTCGGGATCAAGCCCCGTTAATACGGCATGGCCAAGGCCCAACATCCGTTCCTGCTGCCGGAACTCCATGGGAACCTGGTAGTGCTGGTGCAGATAAGACTCAATCTGCTCGCCAAGATATCCTGTGATGAACACAAAGCGGTTGCCTCCGGCGGCGATCGCTTGATCGACAATATGGCCGATAATCGGCTTGCCGGCTACCGGCAACAGGGCTTTGGGCTGGGTATAGGTGTGGGGCCTTAGGCGGCTGCCGAGTCCGGCTACCGGAATGATCACCTTCATAATGCGACCTCCCTAAACAAAGGAGGCCTTCTCAACGTTCCTCCACAATCACGGAAAGGTCATAGTCAAGCGTGTCGGCTATAGCCGGCTGACCCTTTTTCAGATAGGTGATGGTAGGTATTGGCGTCGGATCGACACCGCCAAGCGCGGCTACGAAAAGAGATGTCATATCTCCAATCAATACCCGTGCAAGTGTAGTCTCATAAGCATCCTCACCCGCCGAAGGAAAGCGAATCGTGGGGAATCCGTGACCGGCGAAATACTCTTCGAGGCGACCGATCGACTGACGGAGAAGGAACGGATCGTTGGAATCGGTCATAAACACAATAGACCACTGTGCCGGATCGGTCGTTCCCATTCCTTCTATGCCGTTGTGCATCGCTTCAGGAAGGACGAGCGGAAAAGCGGCTTGCTTGCTATTCTCGTTCAGTTGCGCGGCGAATCGGCGGGCTGGTCCAGTGCATTTGAGAGAATGAAGAATCAAGGTGTTACGGCTGCGGACCGATTCCGCAATCGGAAGCGCTGCTCGTAACAATGGATGAGATGCGGGATCGCCCTTGGTGAGGTCCGCAACTAACTTACTCGCAGCGCGCTGCAGACTGCTGGTAACCCCCTCAAATATGCGCCAACGTTCGAGCAGGGAGCCAACATAAGCCATCGAATGTCCGATAGCGGCGCGAGGCTGCATCCCTTCAGGAAGTTTCCATACCGGCATTCCCCAATGGCGGCCCAATTTCTCGAGCGCGCCGCCGGAACAAAACATCACCACAGTCTTCAACCCGCCGGTTACCTGCCGGGCCAAATCGATGATCTCAATCGTGTTGCCCGAGTAACTCGATACTATAGTACCGGACCGGTCGCGTGGAACCGGCGTTCCCCGATGCAGCGTAATTCCTCGCCGTGGCGAGAGCATATCGCGCAATAACTCCCCAACTATCGCCGATCCGCCTAACCCGACAAGGTGAAGTTTTGTCCGGTCGAGCGGCAGATCCCCCTCGTGAAATCCCTTCGCATCTTCAAGCCCGGCCAGGATCTGCGCTGGCATTCCAAGAGCATAGTCGAGCATTCGATTTCGGTCAACCGACCGGAGGAGTTCCAAAGCGTTGGACACCTTGGCTGGTGTCGCAAGCCTAAGGCTTTGTGTCTTCGTATCCATTCTTTCAATTTACAAATATGAGCACCTGACTCCCATATCCGATGCGGTCCGATTGCCACCATCGAAAATAACTTGCCCCCATTGCCTCTACGATTTCAGCACTCCCAACTCCCTGCCTACCTTGTTGAAAGCCGCGACGCAATGGTCGATCTGCCCGGCATCGTGCGCCGCCGAGATCTGTACCCGAATACGTGCCTGACCTTTGGGAACCACCGGAAAGAAGAAGCCGACTACATAGATGCCTTCGTCGAGCAGGCGTGAAGCGAACTGCTGCGCGAGCGGCGCATCATAGAGCATGATCGGCACAATCGGATGCACCCCGGGCTTGATGTCGAAGCCGGCATCGGTCATCTTCCGACGAAAGTAGAGGGTGTTCGACTCCAGTTTATCCCGCAGTTCGGTCGTGCTGGAAAGAAGTTCGAGCACCTTCAGACCGCCGGCAACTATCGGCGGCGCCATAGTATTGGAAAAGATATAAGGGCGCGAACGTTGACGGAGCATCTCGATGATCTCACGGCGGCTCGAAGTGAAGCCTCCCGCCGAACCGCCGAGAGCCTTGCCAAGCGTGGAGGTTATGATATCGACCCGTCCCATCACACCGCAATGCTCGGCAGAGCCGCGTCCGGTCCTGCCAATGAACCCGGTAGCGTGGGAGTCATCGACCATCACCAGGGCATCGTAACGGTCGGCAAGATCGCAAATGGCGTCGAGTTTGGCAATGTCCCCGTCCATCGAAAAGACGCCGTCGGTCGCGATGACCCGGAATCGAGCCGAAGATGTCTCCGTCAGCCTTCGTTCCAGATCAGCCATATCGGCATGCTTGTAAATATGCCGGACAGCTTTCGACAGTCGTATCCCGTCGATGATCGATGCGTGATTCAACTCATCGGTGATGATGGCATCGTCGGCGCCGAAGAGGGTCTCGAAGAGGCCGCCGTTGGCATCGAAACAAGACGTGTAGAGGATCGTATCCTCAGTGCCAAGGAACTTCGACAATGCCGCTTCGAGGTCCTTGTGAATCGCTTGCGTCCCACAGATGAAACGCACCGACGACATTCCATAGCCCCATTCTGAAAGCGCTTGACGGGAGGCTTCGACGAGCGAGGGGTGGTTGCCCAATCCAAGATAATTGTTGGCGCAGAAGTTAAGGACTTCTCCTAAACGCACGCCGATGCGGGCGCCCTGGGGTGATGTGATGACCCGCTCCTGCTTGTAAAGCCCGGCATTGCGCAGGGCGTCTATCTCCGACTGAAGATGCTGGCGAAGAGTGCCAAACATTGGGGTACCGGCTTTATCTGATGACGATGCTAAAGTGCCAGGGAAGCGCGTGGAGGGCTCTCAGCGCAGCAGGAGAAGTGGTAGCAAACGGGTATCGGCGCCGGCTTCGATTCGCAAGATGTAAAGCCCTGCCGGTTCGGCGTCAAGCGTCAGCGCAAGCAGGTGTTCGCCAGGCGAGTACCTTGCTTCATCGAATATTCGAATGCGACGTCCTGTAAGGTCATAGAGTTCGATGCGCACCGTTGCCGATCGATCAAGGCGCAGACTCAAGTGCGTCCGACCATTGGTAGGATTGGGAAAGAGCCCGGCGGCAAAGGAGCCAGGGAGCAGATTTCGGGGAGCCTCCTGTCGCCCCTCGATCAACATCAACCGAAAAACCGACCAGGCATCGCGGCTGAGCATCCCGTCACTGGCGCTCACGCTCCACTCAACGACGCCGTTGAAACGCTCGTTGAAGAACAGTTCCCGTGTTGATAAAGTCGTATCGGTCAGGGCACTCCAGACGAGAGAGTCGCCGTTCGCCGCTCGCACCTTCAGTTCATAGAAAACCGTATCTCCGTCCGGGTCGAATGCCGACTGCCAAACGAAGAGTGAATCGCCAATATAGCGATCGGACTCATACCGGTCGATCCAAAGCGTCTCCTCATCGGCAGGGTAGAATAGATCGAACGGGCCCGGCGCGTCTGAGACCGGGCGGACGTTCACCGCAAAAGTATCGGCAATGAAAAGGGAGTCGCCGACGGCTGCGGAGAGGTAGAAAGTGCTCAAACCGTTCCAGTTGGGTCGGGGTCGTATAAAGAACTCGTGATTGCGTGCCAGACGCCAGGTGAATCCACTCGCTACCTGGACATCGTAACGTGTATCACCATAAGAAGATACAAACACCGAATCGAGATCGGCGACTAACACCTCGGGGGCGTCTTCGTCGATCTCAAGATCGGCGATTGGCGTTCCAAGCCGGAATACGGGAAGCACCGTCGCAACGATGCGAAAGTTGAGTTCACGCGGATCCCATGCATTGGAGATCGACGTGTTGATTGTCGAATTAGCGCCTACCTCACGGGCGTCGAAGATCACCTGCACCTGGCGTGACTGGCCTGGATCGAGTTGGAAAGCAGCAGGATTGAACCTGAAGTAGCCATTCTGCGAGGCGAGCGAATCGACGACCAGTCGCGCCGAGCCAGGATTCTGAACCTGAATGTTAGTCGTGTAGGTCTCGCCCCAATACATCCGGGCGTGAACCCGATTCAGGTCGAAACCCCAGAAGTCCCACTGCACCGGCACTTGTCGATTAGTAGCGATACGTGGGAAGGTGCCTTTATGTCCTGCGGCTGGAACGGTCCATTCGGAGCGGTTGGGATCGTTGCTGGTGAAGAAAAGGTCGGCGTAGTAATCGCCGTTCTGAAGATTGCGGCCATCCATTCGGACTACGCTTATCTGTTGACGCCCGGCAGCAACGCGGCCCGACATCACAGTGGCATAGATCCAGCCCGAATCGGCCGGCTCGCCGATAATACGGATCTCCATTTGCCAGATCAGTTCCTCATCGCCTTCGCCGTTGTTGATGACGAGGGTGTCACGCGTCGGAAACTGACCGCGAATGTCGTTCTCGAGGCTGTTGGGCGAGACGCGAAAGTGCGGAAGCGCCAGCGCCCCGGCAAAAGTGCCGAAAAAGAGAAGTACGGCAAGATAGCGCTTCATAGCGACTCCAGGCAAGCGAAAGGATAGGTCAGATTACGATCAACCGGCCGATACATTGTCGGCTGCGCGTCGCTGAAGAGCATCCCTAAGCAGATCGGCGTCCGGGAACATGACGATTTTTGCACTCCGGCGAGGCACATCCATCATCTGAGCAAACCCGGTTTCATAGTCCTCAAGCGAAATGAGCCCGGTGATAATCGGAGTCGGATCGAGCCGGCCCGAAGCAAGTAGGTTGCGCACTCTGTACCAGGTGTCGAACATCCGCCGCCCGTTGATACCATAGACTCGGGAGGCTTTGAAAACGAAGTCGGCGTTATAGTCGAGGCTGATACGGGCATCCCCCAATACGCCGAATGCTGAATACCGACCGCCCTTGCGGAGCATTTTAAAGCCTTCCTCGACGGCGGCTGCGGCTCCAGCCATTTCGAGGACAATGTCTGCTCCGAATCCGCCGGTATGATCCTTTACATAGGCTACCCGGTCGAGCGTTGCATCCCCGGCATTAAGGGTATGATCGGCACCTACCTTCCTCGCAATCTCAAGACAGTGGCCGAATAGTCCTACGACGAATATCTGGGTGAGTCCCACGGCACGGGCAATTGCTGCGGCCATCAGCCCGATCGGGCCGTCGCCGAGAATAACGACGCTCTTACCGGCGACGTCGCCATCCTCGCCAAGGAGGCAATAGGTCGCGTTGCCGAGCGGCTCCTGTATTGATGCAAACTCCGGAGGAATAGAAGAATCGTTTAACCAACATACAACCTCCGGCACCGCAAAGTAGTCGGCGAAACAGCCATCGCGATCTACGCCGACGATCTTCATCCCTTCTCCGATATGCATCTGCCCGACAAGACTCTGCAAGTCGGAGGGATCGGGTATGTGAGTCTCGACCGATATATTGTCGCCCACCTTCACTCGCCTGCAGTGAGCCCCAACCTCAACGACATCGCCCGTCATCTCATGTCCGAGCACCTGGGGAAGCCGGGCATCGCCGATCCGCCCCTGGGACCATTTATCCCATTTGTAAATATGAACGTCCGTGCCGCAAATGGAGGTCGCGCGCACCTTCAGGAGAACCTCGTGAGGCGCTATGCGCGGAATGGGATGGGTAAGCAGTTCCGCGCCCCGCTCCGGGCGGGTCTTGACGACTGCGCGCATCGTATCGGACATAAGATAATATAAATGTAAGGTTTAATTGGTGTAGAACAGCGCAATCGAAGTCCAAGGTAGTTGAGGTCATCCGCCGGAAAAGTCGATCTGCTCGCCTTCGATGGCGAGATCGCAGTCGAGCAGATAACCCTTCCCGATGATATAATCCCTCGCTGCCGCGAGGAGATG
>VGIQ01000109.1 GCA_016867835.1 Calditrichota bacterium
TGGCGCAGTCGGGTTACATTATCGACAATGATCCGTGCGGCATAACCGACATCCTCGGCGGTTGTGCTACGCCCTAATGTCAAGCGAAGCGACGCCTGAGCCAACTCCCGGGGGACTCCCATTGCCAGCAGGGTGGATGATGGTTCTTGACTGCCCGATGCACAGGCTGATCCCGACGACGCTGCAACACCCTCAAGGTCAAGCGCAACCAATAACGCCTCCCCATCGATGCCATGGAAGGATAAGTTAAGATGTCCCGGCAGTCTGGCGTCAGAGTGCCCGTTCAGTCCGGCATCTTCGATATGATCGAGGATACGGGCGTGAAGTTCATCTCGTAATGACTTCATCCGGTTCGATTCTTCAGCCATCGCCGACTCGGCCAGCGACGCGGCAACTCCAAGTCCGACAATGCCTGAGAGATTCTCGGTACCCGGACGGATACCGCTCTCCTGATGGCCTCCCAACTGGCGCGGCTCGATTTGAATTCCATCGCGAATGTAGATTGCACCTATGCCTTTCGGCCCGTATATCTTGTGCCCGGACAGCGACAGCATGTCCACTCCCAAGGCTTGCACATCGACCGGGATCTTGCCAAAGGACTGCACCGCGTCAGTGTGAAAGGCTATCCCCCGCGGCTTCAAGATTGCACCGATAGCGCCCAGCGGGTTGATGGTCCCGACTTCATTATTGGCGTGCATCACCGAGACGAGGATCGTTTCCGACTCGAGGGCGCATTCAACGGCTTCGGGAGCGATCATCCCAAATGCATCCGGTTCGGCAATACCGATTCTAAAGCCTTGTGCAGAAAGAGCCTCGGCAGCACTTCTGACGGCTGAATGCTCAACGCCGCTTATGACGATATGTTCACCGCGATGGTGGTTGGCCTTGGCATATCCTATTAGAGCGAGGTTATCGGCTTCGGTCCCGCCGCTGGTGAAGTGAACCTCCTCCACCCGACAATTGAGCATTCGCGCAATCGACCGACGCGCGGCATCTATCCCCCCCCGCGCCTCCCGTCCGTAAGAATGAAGCGAGGATGGATTGCCGAACTTTTCCAGCATGAACTCGCTCATAGACATGAGGACGCGTTCATCGACCGGAGTCGTAGCGGCGTAATCGAGGTATATTCGTTGCAGAGGTGTCAAGATACTTTTAGCGCGCGGCAGCATTCAGGTGGGCGAGGAGTCCGGCTAGCGCCCGGGCGCGATGACTCACGGTGTGCTTCACTTGAGGGGGTACTTCGGCGAATGAACACCCCAATTCGACGGACCAAAAGACCGGATCGTAGCCAAAACCAGTCTCGCCAAGAGGCGCGGTCAGGATTCTGCCCTCAACGACACCTTCCCAGGTCTGTTCGATTGCATCGCTTACCAATGCCATCACCGCGCGAAATCGCGCAGTTCTCTGGTTGGGTGGAACACCCTTAAGTTCCAGCAAAAGGAGGTCGATGTTGTCTCGATAGGAAGCATCCTTCCCGGCATATCGAGCCGACCGGACGCCAGGCCGACCGTCAAGGGCATCGACCTCGAGGCCACTGTCATCGGCAAGAGTCAAAAGCCCGCTTCGGGAATATCCTTCGCGGGCCTTGATCAAGGCATTCTCCGCCAGTGTCGCCCCCGACTCACCGGGTTCGGGATACGGTGGGATTTGGTCCGGAAAGACGATCTCCCAGCCCGAACCGTCGAGTATCTCACCTATCTCCCGTAGTTTGTCACAGTTATGTGACGCAACGAAGAGGCGCCGGGATCCTCCGACAAGTGACATTGGCAGTCAGTCGAGATGCACCTGTCTATAAGCCGAGTTTAGCCGCTTCGTTCTCTTCCTTGTGGACTTTGATGCTCTTGGTGTTGAACCGCACCGAGCCCTTGGGAGTAACCGACGGGCGAACTACCTTGTAGTAGTTGAACATTTCAGGCGGCTTCAAGTTTTTGAGCATCTTCTCGGCGAAGGTCTTGGTTTTCGCCACTTTATGTGCTCCTTCCAGTCTTGCTGTGATTGAACCTTACAATATAGACACGATGAGGCATCCGGTCAAGGCCTCAATTGTCCTTGGCATACCCCTGATCGATTCCTTATCGCACCAATGCGATCTTGGCAGTTTTCTGTTCACCGCCGGCGCTTAGTCTAAGCAGATAGATGCCGGCCGGAAGTTCCCCGGCTTCAAGAACGAGCGTGTTCATTCCGGCGGGATACGTGCCTTCAATGACGCTCCTCCAGCGCCGTCCTCTGAGGTCGAAGAGACCAAGTTCGACCGATGCCACAGCATCAAGCGAGAATGTAATGAGCGCAGAACTATTGAACGGATTGGGATGGGCCGATAGGGCGAATCCGGATGGAAGTGCTCCGACCTTATCGACGACACGAAGCGCCGCTACCGCAAGTTCGTTGCCTTCGAAACGGCTTGAACCGGTGGTGTAGTCCGCCGCCAAAGTCCATTCGCCCTCAGGTGCATGCAGTCTGAAGTGAATCACATCGCCATAGCGGGCGCCGTCAACTTCGGGCGTCGTCGGATCGTCTCCCCGTATAGGAAGTCCAATCAACTGGCTTTGCGCAAGATATTCCCGTGCCGGCAGGAGAATCGATCCAACGACTCTTTCGTCCTCCACAAATGCAACCAGTTCGCAGCCGTCCACCGGGACGCCATCGATCTTCTCCAGAAGAAGACTCATATCGACACCTGTCGATGTCGCTTCGAGGCCTGCATGGAACGGCGTTGTCTCCGGGCTTCTTGGAATGCCATTCACTTCCTGTCCGCCAAACCAGACCAACGAATCAGCTTCACGTGCCTTCACAAGGTAACCTTTTCCCCGTCTTAGGTCGGGCATCATGTTGAACCCGCGATCGGGCAGGTAGAAGCGACCACTCGCATCCTTGGCGATAATGATGTTGTCTTGCGAGTTCTGGAAGGCTTCTTCGGCCGGCAGGATGGCTTCCGGAAAGTAGGCAACGAGGTTCCAGCCTCGCCTGAGGGGGATCGGCAGGTCGAAATCGACGGGAATGTTGGTGATGGAGAGGGTGTCGCGCGCGCTCATCCGCACCCAGTATCCCTGCCGAACATCGAAATCAACCATGTTGTTGAATTGGTTCGGCACCAGGAATCGGCCCATCCCGTCCTTGATCAAGGCCACGTTTCCCCGGGATAAAACATCCTGCCAGACGATGTCAAATGCAGGATCAGGCGGAGGAGTATAAGTGGATATTAGACTCCAGCGAGGCTCGAGTGGAATTCTGTGGGGCTCGGGTTCACGTCCGGGGCCAATTCGATATATGATCTCAAATTCTGCCGCAGGCGACGGATGCTCTTCGACATGAATGCCAAGAGTTCTCGTACGCCGTCCCATTAGGGCACCTCTAGGTGCCCTAACATGTAAGTTAATCCAAAGCGTATCGCCCACTTCTATAATCTCCTCTGCAGGCGACGCGCTTAAGAGCGAGTCTTCAGGGTTTATCTGCAACGTCAGGAGGATTCCCCTCAAATCACCCTCAACGTATGTAATCCAGATATTCCGAGTCGCCTCCTCGCCTCTCCTCAAAAGTCCAAAATCAATTGTCTCAAGAGGCGTGTAGGCGATTCCTTGCGGCCCCATATAGCGCCCCATATCGGCACGTGTTCCATCGGGGTCACGCTGCGCATTTGGATCTCCGCTATTCCAACAGGGAGAATTGAGATCGAGCCTGTAATCACCATCTGCGGAGTTGCGAAAGAGGGGGTTGGCGTTGATGACTCCCTCGCCACGTTCCACACCGTTGGTTTGTCCGACATTACTATAGTCAACTTGCGCCGAGCCGTTGGAAAGTTGAATGTCGCCACCGCCATTTCCCCATATGATCGAATTGGAGGCGATCATTCGTCCTCCATTGACCACAAAGATCCCGCTATGCCCACGGTTGTTGGCTATGGTATTGTGTTCGAAGACCAGGGGGAAGGCGTCATATCCAATGAAGACGCCGCCACCAGTGTTGTCAACAATGAGGTTTTGCCGAACAACCGAACGTGACCCATGAACCAGATAGAGCGCCCCACCCCACGTCATAATGCCAGATAGATTGTGACGAAAAACGTTATTCTCTACCGGTGAGTGGCTGCCATCGAGGATGAGCCCGGCGCCATAATCGCCTCTGTTGTTGATGAATTGATTGCCTATCGCAGGCATGTCAGATTCGTAAACCCAGACGATTTCAGTGAAGCCAAAATTGTCATCGAAGTGATTGCCCAATAATGAGCCGCGAGTTCGATAGAAACAGGCGGCTCCACCCATTCCCGTTGCACTACAGAAGCGAAAGTGACAATTTTCAACACGTACTAGTGAGGAATTTGCGTAGAGTGCGCCTCCTCGTGAATTCTCATCTGGATAATTGGCAATCTGGCGACTCCACTCAAAAATGCAATACTGTAGAACATTGTCCTGATTGGAATTGACGATGCGCATTCCGCTCCAGTGCTGGTCACGGTCAGTGCATTTTAAGACTACTGGTCGCTCGGCATCACCAAGTGCGTTGATTCGACCGAAGATATAGATTCTTCGTCCGGGCCTTACTCGCACTTCAACACCTGGTTCGATAGAGAGTGCTTGTCCGGCAGGCACAATGATGTCGTTCACGACAATGTAGGGCGCACCGCCGCGTGTCCAATTGCCGGATACATTTCCTGAGACTTCGGTCTGGCAGTAGAGTGGCAAATGGATAGCAAGAGTGGTGATGAGGGACAGGTAGAAGTGACGCATGGGATACACACTCCAAATAAGAGACCCGATTCAATCTATAATACTTGACTATTTAATCACTTGCAGTTCAAATTCGACCTCGTAGAACCCTCCTACCCAATGGCACCATAGGCGCTCGCAAAAGAATGGATGCGCGTTCGCCATAGTGTTGATAACGGAATTGGCAAATTCAAGGATTCCTCTCTTAAGGCGTCCCTTACGTTCTACTACCTGCGGAGGCCACCACCTGAGTTCTGCTCGAAGCGTCTTAAGATTGACTTGAGGCAGGTAGTTGGGATGGCCGGTCAGGGTATGCATGTCGTGATCATAATGCTCAAAACTACGGGTGCTGTATAGTCGTTGATGGGTCAGGTCATCATAGTAAGATGGATTGGAGAAGTGGGGGAGAATCAAGATTACCGTTGCTCCCGGCTTGCAAACACGATGGAGTTCCGATAACACTGGAAGTTGCTCAAAAATGTGCTCCAGGCAATAACTCGAGTATATCTCGTCAATGCAGGAGTTCTTGAAAGGCATTCTACGGGCATCCCCCAGCAAATCGACGCCTTTGGCTGGAAGGACGTCGAGCCCGATGAACCCTTCCCGCTTGAAATGCGAAGAACCGATGTCAAGCTTGTGAGGAACAATGTTCGGTTGCTCTCTTAGTCCGATCACCTACGTTTCACCGGGTTCAATTCAAAAGTCACTTCATAGAACCCACCCACCCAGAAGAGCCAAGTTCTTTCACAGAGCCGAGGATTGAGATTGGCTAACCCGGAAAGGATACCGTCAAGTAGCCGCAGCATCGTCCTCTTGAGTGGAGAGTGGAACTTGATTCGTCCTGGCCAGTAGGTTAGTCTTGCGTTCAACGTCTTAATATTGATGTCAGGAGTATAGATTGGATAGCCCGCTCGCCGAGCATAGTCCACATCATAATACTCAAAAGTCCGCACCCCGAACGGCCGTCGGTGGGTCATGTCGGCCCAGTATGCTGGATTCGAGTAGTGCGGCACAATGATCGTGATGCGGCTCTCCGGCTTGGCTACCCGGTAGATCTCCCGTATGCATTGGTGCGGGTCGGCAACATGCTCCAGAGTGTGCCGGGTGTGAAAGTGATCAACCGACGACTCCTTGAACGGCAAGTAATGGAGGTCCGCCCGGATATCGACTTCGGGGCCCGCCTCCATATCGACGCCGATGTAGCCCGGCAGTTTGTGGTTTGCGCAACCGACATCGAGACAGATCATTCGGACGAGCTCGAGGCTCGATTGAAGTGGGTGACTATAGAGCACCTAAGGGTCGATTGCTGCATAGAAGCAATATATACGCCTGCCGGTTCCAAGTCAAGTCCGCTTTCTTGGAGGTGCGTGAAAGCCTGTGGGGTGAATCCAGCATCCGGGCCGTATCGCCTTTCGGCGTCCCGTTACCTGCGGCAGAGTGATGTCCACTCCGTCCATCGCCAGAGCTCCCAGAACCGCCATCGCCGCCGATTCCCGATATGACACCGGTATCCCCAACTCATCGCTCAAGTGCACTTGTCCCCGACTGCGGTCTCTCAATTCGGTGTACAGCGCAAGGTTGCAGGCTCCACCGCCCGCCAGGACGACTGCACCCGGGGGTAGTCTTCTTGAGATGACCTCAGCGATCACCGCTGTCACGGTTCGCAAAATAGCACTTGGCGAGCTATCCGGAAGGTCGTCTAAAGTCCCTTTGGCTTCGTCACCGCTGCCGAGCGACCTGCCATCGGCGCCAGTTGACTCCAGTCTCGATACCAGATGCTTGAACAACGACGGATCAACCGCGCCAGCCATCGCGACCGCCCCGTCCTGGTCGAATGGCTTGCCAAGAAGCCTCCAGGCTGCCCCATCCAATAGGTGATTGCAGGGCATCAGATCGCCGCCTTGAATACGCGTGATATAATCCTTTACAGGCTCGCGGCTGCCTCTTGCCGGAAGGTGAGTGAAGTTGGCAAACCCGCCCAGATTAACGATGTTGCGCGGCGTCGATGAATCGCCATATAGGACAAAGTCTGCCAGCGGTGTGATAGGAGCGCCTTCACCATCGGCTGCCAGATCGGCGCCACGCAGATCGAAACAGACTGGCGCTCCAAACTCAACTGCAACCGGCCAGGGATCGATCAACTGCCACGACCGGGGTGGCCGATGATAGACGGTCTGACCGTGCAGGACAATTAGGTCGGGACGGTCGCCTCCCAGCAGACTCTGCAGCCCCTGTCGATGGGCATTTGCAGCATTATAAGCCAGTTCTGAGATTTGACTGGAGGTCATGGATCTTCCATCAGCGAGGCTCCGCATCAACTCGGCATCCGGCAACGCTGCAGACAGTGTCCGTACGATCGTTGCTTTCATAGCGAGCCCCCGGCCTTTGATCAAAACCAGCGCCAGATCGATGCCGTCCATGCTTGTGCCGGTCATAGCGCCGGCTACAAGCCGCTCATGCGGCGATCTCAAGCGAGTTCCTGGCGAAGATGCTCGTAATGCCGGCAGGAATCCTCCAGGCCGCCGTATCTTGAACGTCGTTGCCAAAGAGCGCGATGCTCCCTAATCATCTCCTCGAGGTCTTCCTTCAATCTAACACGCATAGCCGTCCTTTTATGATAATGTCCTCGCCTCAACAACGCCAGCCGAGCGGCAAAGAGGGCTTCCCGTGCGGATTGCCTTAACTCCCGGATGACCAATTCATCGCGAGTCCGAGGCAGGGAAGAAGACAACTCCTCAAGCCTCGCCTCGACTTGAATCCAGTCCTCTGGCAAGCCTATTCGGCCTCTCTCTCCAAACCGCCGGTCCAGTTCCTTGAAGAGTGCGCTCGCATTGCGTATTGGGGTGTGAAGTCCGGAATCGTCTCGCTTTCCGCCGGCTTGTCTGAGGGGAAGATCGGCATCGCCTAACCACGATAGCCACCCGGCTACCTTGCCGGTTGCATCGCCGAAGGCGTGGCGAGATAGTGCTTCCTCGCTCAAAGTCAGCTCGGGGTTCCACATTGCTGCAGCGGATTCAGCCAAACCGATCAATGACACCGGCCATTGTTGTCGATGCCCGGAATCGCCCCAATCGGTCACCAGAAGACCATCGGCTCCGCCCTTTATGCCGGATCGGACTGCTTGCCTAATGTTCTCTCTGCGCTCCGTCGTGCGACCGGTGATAGATCGCCACGAACTCGTGCCGGGACAGACCCACCACTTGAAACCGTGCTCGCTCAGCATTTGTCCCCAATAGTCGAAGTCCGCGTCCGGTTCATACCCCCACGCCAATGCAATCATATCCCTGGGTAGGTCATCGAGTGCTTCCGGATGCGAGAGCGCCATATCGGCCCAAAACAACGGCTGAAACCCTCTCGACATCGCTGCTTCGGCGATCTTACGCACGAACCGGGAATAGACCTTGCCGAATCCCTCACGCTTCACAAGTGCCCTGGATCGCCCCTGTCCGACATCATAAGTTTCGTCACAATTGATGTTTAGCAGACCACTTCTAAAGCAATACTTTAATTGACTAATGAGATCTTCCACCAATTCAAGAGACATTGGATCAGCCGGCGCCAAACTGAACGGCCCGGTCATCCTTCGCCCCAAACACCGCCAGCGCCCGGTCGTCTCAGCGAGGTGCATATATGCCCTTTGCCTCAGCCACCGTTCCATATGACCGAAGGTCGACTGATTGGCAGCCAGCGTGATCCCCACAGACTGACAGTGATAGTCAAGGTCTTCAATCTCCTCCGGCGTAAAGGGATCAAATCCCTGCCATACTACCTCATGCCCCCGATAGGCAAATGTATGCTCAGTATAGAGTTGCAGGTGGTTGATCTTCCAACCGGCGAGTTGCTCCACAACTTCGTGAATCTGCTCCAGAGTCGGCACCCGGTCGCGCGAAATGTCGAGCATGACACCCCGCACTGGAAAGGCAGGAGCATCCTGGACCGTGCATTCGGGCAGACTATTCCCGTAAAAGTGGAGCAACTGTCGAAATGTGGCTACGGCGTATCTCAGACCTGCAATCTGCGAAGCTTTCACTTCGATCTTGGCACGTCCACCTGTATAATGTCCAATTTTGAGGTGATAGGTTTCGCTGCCAAGACGCGGGACCTTTATGAAAGTGAAGCAACTTGATCGGGTGTTTATTGCGAACCCTGAATCCGGCGCCTCGCTGCAAGCGGGCTTCAACAGCAAGAGTAACTGATCCCGATCCGGGAGCGCGACCATTCCGCTGCCCCTATCAAATCGTCGGGGCATCGGCAGCAGTGGTGGGTGTGAGCCGAAGGACAAAGTGAAATGCCGGGTATGGAGTGTCTTCTTATGAGCAGCACATTTGGCAATGAATGCTCAGGAGACTATATTAAAGTGTACTATCTTAGCGATCTGTTGACAGTGTGATGGCTGTTCAAGTCCCCGAAGGCGTAGCCGAAGGGGACTTGAACAGCGCCCTTGGTCACAGGACGCTCCGTGGATAGATTGTCTTGTCTACTAAA
>VGIQ01000110.1 GCA_016867835.1 Calditrichota bacterium
TGAATACCTCTTCCACCACCAGGTCCGACATCCCGATGTTGGTCAGGGTAAAGGCCTGCGAAGACTCCTCACCCGCCAGAAGCGTCCCATAGTCAAAGGACGACGGCGCAATCACCAACTCCGGCGGAGACATCATTCCGACGCCGACCAGATCGACCAAAACCTCGGATTCGTCAGCATCGCTTGAGACGATGGTCAGGACGCCGGTCTGCTCGCCGGTCTCTTCGGGCGAGAAATTGACCAGTATCTCGAGACTTGCGCCGGGTTCGATAACGTTTTCTGCAACCGCACCAGGCGAAAGCGGACGGCCTTGCGACGAAAGCATCAGAACGAAGAAGCCGTTTGCGGAGTAACGACCGTCGCCTTCGGAATACTCGGGCACTGCTACGTATTCGCGACCGGCTTCGGTGTCCCAGAAGCGGAAGTTCAGTTCCTCGCCGGCCTGCATACCGTCGCGCTCCGGCGTTGAGGAGTCGTCGCCCCAAACAGCCATACCGAGCGGGAACTCGCCTTCATAAGCCATGTATCCCGCGCAGACTCCGGTGGTGCCAAAGACGCCGACGACGTCGCCGACCGCGATCACGTCGTCGCGCAAGCGGGCATCCTGAATCAACAGGCTCATGTTGTTGTCAGTGCCACGGAACGTCCAGTAGAACTCCTGCGGTTCACGCTGGAAGGCTACTGTGAAGAGCGGGTTGTCGGTGAACATATCGCTGATAAGCAGTTCACCTTCGCCTTCGTTGGAAATAGTCAGCACCTCGACTGCGGTGGTGAAGAGCGCAACGTCGCCGAAGTCAATTACCTGCCGGTCCACCGCGATGTCGGGCCGGAGGATCACGATGCCGCGTCCGGCCAGATCGACGGTCATCTCGGGACGGTCGGGATCATCGCTCAGTATGGTCACCTGACCGGCAAAGTCGGCTTCCTCCCGAGGCGCGAATTGCACCATCAGGAAGGTCGCACCGTCGGGAGCGACTTCGCTCTCGCGTGGATCGCCAACGGCAAATGCGTCGTCGCCCTCGAAAGAGACCGATTCGATATGAAGCGTCGCGTTGCCGCGGTTGAAGATGACAAGAGCCCACTCGGCGGCGGTGCCAATCTCGACTCCTCCGAAGTCGTGCGCGTTATCGGCCAGCACGATCATCGGTACCCGACCGCTGACGGCGCTTAAGCGCACCGCCGAGAAGCCGTTCACCTGATAGAAGTCGGTGCCGTCCTCGAAAGATGCGGCGGCGGTGAATTCTTCCCGGGCACGATAATCCCAAACCTTGAAGGTGAAAGACTGGCCGGGCAGGAAGCCTTCGACCACGTTTTCGGTCGTCGGGTCGTCGCCCCAGGCTGAGAAGCCGAATTCCGCCCCGGCTTCCTCAATGAGAAAACCGCCGGCAACGATCCGGCCGGGGGTGAGGACTCCGACCTCATCCCCCGGCATCAGCGGATCGCCGTCGAGCGTCGCCGCGCGCACCAGCAGCGAGTGGTTATTGTCGGTCTCGACGAACTGGAAGTGATTGCCCTCCTGCGGGCTGAAAGACGAGAGTGTCAGCAGCGCGAAGCCGTTGGCTACATAGCGGCCTTCGCCCTGAAGGTAGCGGGCAGCGGCTTCAACTTCGAGGTCGGCCGAGAAATCCCAAATACGGAACTGGAAGGTCTCGCCGGTCTGCATACCGTCAAGTTCTTCGGTCGAAGGATCGTCGCCCCAGGCGGCGAGCCCGACCGGGAAGCCCTGGTCGGTAATTTCAACCGCTCCGACCGGCAGACCACCTAGACTGAAGACGCCGATCTGGTCGCTGATGCCAAGCGGCTCGCCGTCAAGCGTCGCGTTCTCGATAAGGAGCGACATGTTATTGTCGGTCTGCCGGATGGCCCAGCGCAGCGCGCCCCGGACGCCGATACCGGTTACCGGGACAACGACAACCTCTTGATCAGGATCATTGGTCGCAATACGAATCTGACCGGCAAGATCGCCCTCGTCGAGTGGCGCAAAGACGACCTCGAGAGCGAACGCATCGCCCGGCTCGATGGCGGTCTCGCCGGGATCGTCAACCAGGAACGACTCATCGGTCGATACGACACTGCTGACAATGAGCATCGAACCGCCACTGTTGGCGATATTCAACGTCCAGGTTGTCCTCAGACCAATGAGCAGTTCACCGAAGTCGTGGCGGTCCTCGGAGAGGAGCGCATGAGGCGGGCCGGCTTCGATGCCGATACCGGTAACGTTGACATTGACTTCGGCTTCATCGGGATCGTCAGAGAAGACCGTAAGCGTGCCTGCATATTCGCGAGCCTCTTCAGGCGCAAAGGTCACCGGCACGGCGATTTCGCCGCCGGGCTCAATCACGGCAGGTTCCTCACTGAAAGCCACCGAGAATCCGTCGGTGTTGGATACGACGCTGCCAACGGTGAGGTTGAGTTCGCCGACATTGCGGATGACGAGCGGCCAGACGCGGCTGCCGCCGACCGGCACAATGCGAAAGTCGTTAGCCGCAACCGGGAGAAAGATGTCTGGCGCCCGGCCTGAGCGACCGGAGAGGCGGAGCAGCGTGAAGCCGTTGGCGGTAAAAACTTCGGGACCTTCGAGGTATTCCGGGAAGGCGTTGTATTCGCGACGGGTGCGGCCGTCCCAATAACGGAAGGCAAAAGCTTCACCGGCCCGGAAGCCATCTATCACCTGGGTGTTGGCGTCGTCGCCCCAAGCGGCTACGCCGACCGGGAAGATCGCATCGTCGACGACCTCAAGGATCGACGCACCGGCACAGATGCCGCCGGTGGTGAAGACGCCGATCTCGTCCCCGGCAACGAGTGACATTCCGTCGAGGAGCGCCTCGCTAACCAGCAGCGAATGATTGACATCGGTCTGAACGAAGTTGAAGTGCGCGCCCCCGGTGAAGGCAAAGAGATTCAGGCGCAGGAAGCCGTTGGCAACGTAAAGCCCGTTGCCGGTCAGGTATTCCGGATCGGCGGCGATATCGAGCCCGGCGGCTTCGTCCCAGAGACGGAAACTCAGCGCTTCGCCGGCTGCAAAGCCGTCCACCTCCTGCGTCGAAGGATCGTCTCCCCAGGCGGCAAAGCCAACCGGGAAGCCTTCCTCTATAACAACGGCACCGGCGCAGAGTCCTCCCGGTGTGAAGACACCGATCTGTCCGCGGATGCCGAGTTGTGTGCCATCGATCTCAGCGGTTTCAACCAGGAGCGAGAGATTGTTGTCGGTCTCGACAAACGACCAATGGAAGGCTCCGGCCATACCGACTCCGCTCAGAGCAACGTTAACCGCCGGGCGCGACGGGTCATTCGAGCGGATGATGGCGATGGCGGCATAGTCGCCGATCTGTTGGGGTGCAAATGTAACATTGACTACGCCTTCAGCGCCCGACTCAACGATCAGTCCGTTGGGTTGATCGACGACGAAGCCTTCGCCGACGACGGCAATCGAGGATACTTCGAGGTCGCGTCCACCGGATGCGGTAATAATCAATTGACGGCTCTGCCCGGTGCCGATCAACACTTCGCCGAACTCGAGGGCTGCCGGCTCCACCGTGATCCGCGCCGGCGAATCCTCAACGCCGGAACCAGCTACATCGACCAAGGCCTCAGGCCGTTCGGGATCGTTCGTCTCGACGTGCAGTTGCCCGGCGTAATCGAAAACGTCAGTTGGCGCAAAGGTGACCATCAGGTCCGCCGAGGCGCCTGGCTCGAGGGTGAACTCACCCTCGAAGTCCACTATAAAGACCTCGTTATCGGAAAAGATATTCCCAACCCGGAGGATCGCTTCTCCGGCATTGCCGACGGTGAGTGTCCGCGAACGGAAGCGACCAACTGCAACATTATTGAATTCGAGGATATCGGCGCTCAAGGTCAGCAGAGGAACTCGTCCCGAAGCAGCCTGTAGTGTAAGCAGCGAGAAGCCGTCGGCGGTCCAGGTGTCGGGACCATCGAGGTAATTCCCTTCGGCGGCATACTCGCGCCGGGCGGTTGGATCCCAGAATCGGAAGGCGAAAGTTTCGCCGTCCTGGAAGCCGTCCACCGGGCCGGTCGCTTCGTCATCGCCCCAGGCTGTGAACCGCACCGGGAATAGACCTTCGCCAAAGTCCTCGAGGATGACGCCGCCGGCGCAGAGGTTGTTCGGGGTGAAGACGCCGATTTCGACGCCGGCGCCCAGTTGATCTTCGTCTATCCGGGCGTCGTCGATCTCAAGTTCGTGCCCGACATCTGTGGCGGTGAAGTTGAATCTCCGGGCGCCGGTGAAGATTGAGAGCGTAACCCGGACGAAGCCGTTGGCGAGGTAAGCGTTGTCGCCCTGCAGGAAGGTTGCTTCGGCTTCGCCCTCAAAGCCCGTCTGTGCATCCCAGAGGCGGAAAGCGAGCGCTTCGCCGTTGCGGAAGCCGTCGAGCCGTTCGGTCGAGGGATCGTCACCCCACGCTGCGAGGCCGAGCGGGAAGTCTTCGACGACACCGGCTCCCGCGCAAAGCCCGTCCGGGGTGAAGACGCCGATCTGGTCGCGCAGATTGAGCGATTGACCGTCGATGTCGGCCGCTTCGACCAGAACCGACATATTGTTGTCGGTCGTGACGAACGCCCAGCGAAAGTCGCCGGTTATGCCGGAACCGCTGACAGCGATATTGGCGGCTGCGCGATTCGGGTCGTTGGAACGGATGATGATCACCGCGTCGTAGTCCCGCGCCTCTTCCGGCGCAAAGGTCACGGTGAGGTCCGCCGAGGCGCCCGGTTCCAGGCTAAAACCTTCACCGCGATCGACGACAAAGCCGGCTCCGACCACCTCTGGTCGTTGAACGTTCAGGTCTTCGCCGCCTTCGTTGGAGACGGTGAAGGTCCAGTTCGCGGTCAGACCGAGGAGGATTTCGCCAAACTCGTGAGCATTTTCGGAAAAGATGATGCGCGGCGGTCCGGCTTCGACGCCTTGACCGGCCAGGAGGACTTCCGCGCGCGGCTCGATCGGGTCGTCCGAGACGACCGTGAGCGTAGCCTCATAGTCGCGAGCCTCTTCGGGCGCAAAGGTTACGACAACGGTCAACTCCGCACCCGGCTCGAGTGCAATCTCGCCTTCAAAGTCCGAAGTGAATCCATCGCCGGCAAACTCAACGGCAGAGACGGTCAAATTGGCGTCGCCGCTGTTTCCGATGACGAGCGACCGCTGGCGGGTGCTTCCTATCGGCAGCAGACTGAAGTCAATTGCCCGGGCCGAGAGTTCGATACGCGGCGCCGCGACGGTGAAGGCGGCCAGAGACAGGGACGTAAAGCCATTGGCCGTCCAGGTCTGGGGACCCTCGCCATAGCGCGGATCGGCGCCGAGTTCTTCGCGCTGATCGGCATCCCAGAACTTAAAGGAGAACGCCTCGCCAGCCCGGAAGCCCTCGACAGCCTGCGTTCCGACGTCGTCGGCCCAGGCGGCAAGACCGACAGGGAAGAGGTCGCCCTCTCCGGCTTCAAGGCGAACCGCGCCGGCGCAGATCCCACCCGGCGTGAAGACGCCGACCTCGTCGCCAACGACCAACGACTCGCCGTTGAGTAGTGCGGCGGTGATGAGAAGCGAGTGATTTTGGTCGGTCGAGGTGAACCCAAAGTGCGGACGCGGCGCGATGCCGGTGCCGGTCAAGGTTACGGCATACTCCGACTCGTCGGGGTCATCGGAGAAGACGGTGAGCGTCGCCTCATAGGCGCGCTGTTCGCCAGGCGCGAAAGTAACCGGAACGACCTGCGATCCGCCGGGATTGAGGGTCAGTTCGCCCAGATCGGCACTGAAGGCCTCGTCGGTAACAGCATAGCCGGCGATCTGAAGGACGTCGTTTCCGACGTTCCGTATCGTCAGATCGAAGGCTCCAGACTCAAAGAGCGGAACCTCGCCAAAGTCGTGGCTGTCGGCCGAGAGTTCGATATCGGGGGCGCCCTCGGTGATGCCGCTACCGGTGAGAATGACGCTCACCTCACCCTCGTCCGGGTCATCGGAAACGATGGTCAGGGTGGCTTCATAGTCGCGCTCCCCGGCCGGTGTGAAAGTCACGGCCACCACCTGCCGCCCATTGCGGGCGACGGCGAACTCCACCGGCTGTGCGGCAAATGCCTCGTCGGAAACGCGGATTTCGCTCACATTGAGATCGAGATATCCTTCGTTGAAGACTTCCAATTCCCAGCTAGCCGTATTGCCGAGGGCGATCTCGCCGAAGTTGTGAGACTCAGCGGAGAGCGCGATATCCGGCGGAGGCGGTTCGACCCCGATACCCGCCACCGGCACCCGCACTTCCCCGTTCTCCGGATCATCCGACACGATGACCAGTTCGGCGGCGAACTCGCCCGGCTCGGCCGGGCTGAAGGTGACCGGAATGTTGAACGTCTGGCGCGGCTCGAGGACGATGTCCATTACCGCGCGCGGCGCCTGCTCGCCGCCTTCATTCGCCAGACTGAATGCCTCGCTGCCTTCCAGCGCATAAGAGAAGATCGTCAGATCGGCGGTTCCGGCGTTGGTCACTGTCAGGGTAAGTTCCGCCGTTTCGCCCGCGATCACCAGTCCAAATTGAAGCGCATCGGGCGTCACCGCGATCTGCGGAGTCGCTTCCCGCTCGGCTACCAGCGCCAGCCGGGTGAAGCCGTTGGCTGTGTAGCGCTGCGGGCCGTCGAAGAAGTTGGGGAAGGCTTCGATCTCGTCCTGTGCTGAGAGGTCCCAGAATCTGAATGAGAACGCCTCATTGGCGAAGAAGCCCTGCCGCCCGGCCTGCCCGGGGTCATCTCCCCACGCCGCAAGGCCGATACCCTCTTCATCGCCGGTAATCACGACGGCGCCGGCGCAAAGTCCATCCGGGGTGAAGACCGCCACTTCGTCGCCGCCTATGAGCGGACTACCGTCGAGGAGCACTTCGGAAATGAGGAGCGAGTGATTCTCTCCAGTTGACTGGAAAGTGAAGTGCGGTCCCGGTTGGCCGCCCGAGCCGCTCAGGGGAACGAAAATCAAGTCGTTGTCGGGATCGTTCGAGGCAATGGCAAGGGCATCTTGATAGCCGGTTATCTCCGAAGGCCGGAACTCGACGTGAAGGTCGAATTCGTTCTGAGGCGCAAGCGCAACCTCGCCCTGCCAGTTGGTGGTGAAAACGTCGAGTTCATTGGAAATCGAGGAAATGACCAGTTCGCCGGTTCCCGAGTTGCGAATGGTGAGGGTCCAGAAGCCGGCCTCGCCGACGGGGACTTCGCCGAAGTCGTGGCTCTCCTCCGATAGCGACAGGTCGGGTATCCGTTCCTCCGTCCCGACGCCGAAGAGGGCGATCACCGGCTCGGGATTGGCCGGGTCGTTGTTGACTATGGTCAACGTTCCCTCGAAGTCGCCCTCCCGGTCGGGCGAGAAGAAGACCGAGAAGGTGTGGTCTTCCTGCGGCCCGATGCCGATTTCGCCGTCGAAGTTGGTGGTGAATCCGCCGCCCTGAACGACAATATCGCCGACGGTCAGGGTTCCGGTGCCAATATTGAATATGGTGAAGGTCCGCTCGATATGGTCATCGACCGCGACAGCGCCGAAGTCGATGGCGTTGGTCGAAAGGCGAATGACCGGCACTTCCTCGGTGAGCGCAAAGAGGCGGACGATGCTGGTGAAACCTCCGTTGGCCCAGGTTTGGGGACCTTCGCCATATTCGGCGGTAGCCGCGATATCGAATTGCGCGGAGACGTCCCATAGCCGGAAGGCGAAAGGCTGACCGGCAGCAAAGCCATCGATGGCCTGCGTTCCCGGATCGTCCTGCCATGCTGCGAGCCCGGCGGGAAAGATGCCCTGCTCACCGGCGGCAAGGGTTGTCGCGCCGGCGCAAACCCCTCCCGGAGTGAAGATGCCGATCTCGTCGCCCTCGACGAGTGACTGGCCGTCGATGTCGGCCTGATTGATCAAGAGCGAGTGGCTGGCACCCGTCTGGACAAACTCAAAATGCTGCCCTATAAAACCGCTCCCGGTCAGGGCGACGTTCAGGACACCTTCGTCTTCGTCGTCCGATTCGACAACGAGGGTCGCTTCATAGTCGCGCTCTTCCGTCGGCGCAAAGGTTATGGTGACTTCGAGAATGCCGTCCGGCGCGAGGACATGTTCGCCGCCAAAGTCGGTGGTGAAGTTGTCGCCCTCGATGCTGACGGAGAAGATCGTCAGGTCTCCGGTGCCTTCGTTGGTGATGTACAAGGCTTGCGTTGGTTCATTACCGATGGCAGTGGCGCCGAAGTCGATCTGGTCGCGATCAAGGGCAATCTCGGGAAAAATCAACTCAGTTCCGGAACCAGCCAGCGCGATCTCGATTGACGACTCATCCCCGTCGTCCGACGAGACCGTCAACGTTCCAGCGTAGTCTATCGCCTCCGCCGGTGAGAACGTAACCGGCACCACAACCTGCTCGTTGGGCACGATTTCGACGTGCTCGCCGAAGTCCACCGCAAAGGCTTCGTCGCTCGAGGTGATCGAGTGAATCATCAGCGTCGCGCCGCCGATGTTGCGGATGGTGAACGACCAGTTGCTCGCACCACCGAGAGCCACTTCGCCGAAGTCGTGCGACAGGTCGCCCTCGGCGATCTCGATCTCCGGCACCGCTTCGGTCTGCGCATTCAGGCGCAGTGAAGTGAACCCGCCCTGCTGCCAGGTCTGGGGACCTTCGGAGTAAATCGCGGTCGCATCGACCTCCTGATTCGAGGCGCGATCCCAGACCTTGAATGCGAAGCCTTGACCGGCGGCAAAGCCATCGACGGCTTGCGTCCCGGGATCGTCACCATAAGCCGCGAGGCCGGCCGGGAATAGCCCGCCTTCCTCGTCGATCACCGTCGCGCCCGCGCAGAATTCGCCCGGCGTAAAGACGCCGATCTCGTCGCCTGCAACCAGCGAGTTGCCGTCGAGCAACGCTTCGGTCACGAGCAGACTATGGTTGGTGCCGGTTACGGTTAAGCGGAAGTGATCTCCCTCCAACCCCATGCCGATCAGTTCGACCGGAACGGCCGGCTCATCATCGTCGTCCGAACGGACGATCATCGTCGCGGAAAACTCGCCTTCCGCAGGAGGTGCGAAGGTTACCGCAATCGTCAGCGATCCATTCGGCTGAAGCACCGTCTCCCCACCAAAGTCGTGCGAGAAGGCGCCTTCGTCAAGTTCGACCGCCGAGACCGTCAGGTCTCCGGTGCCGGT
>VGIQ01000111.1 GCA_016867835.1 Calditrichota bacterium
CCAGTTGTGCCGACCGAGGCTTGTCCCGCCGGGACGGGGGGCGTAGGTATCGTCGCCAAGCCGGTCGATGAAGAGGCCAAAGGAGTTGGTGAGACTGCCGCCCCAGCCGTCGCAGTCGGCGTAACTGTCATTGCCGCTCGCATCGACGAAGATGCCGACCGAAAGGTCGTGCGGGGTGCCGCCGACGACGCCCATCCGGGAGCGGTACTGATCGTCCCCTCCCCGATCGTAAAAAGCGCCGAGCGAAAGGTGGATACCGGCTCCGATTCCATAATGCGCAAGCGAATAGCGGTCATTGCCGCCGCCATCGACCAGGATGCCGAGTGCATACCAGTAGGACGAGCCGAAACTCATCACTTCGGCGTCATAGAAGTCGTTGCCGGTTCCATCATCGTAAAGCACACCGATACCGCCTCCGGCGCGGGGACGCCAGCCCATACCAAAGCCCCCGGAAAAGGAGCGATTATCCTTCGGCAGGAGTGGTTCGTGCAGGAACTCTCCGCCGCAGCGATAGGTGTCGTCCCCGCCCTGGTCATAGAGCATGCCATAACCGAACGTCCCGGCAAAACCCTGTGCCCAACAGGTTGAGAGGTATCGGTCGTCGCCGTCTCCCGTGTCAAGAAGCAATCCGATACCGCAATGGGCTGCGCCTTGCAGAAAGTATCCTCCCCGCCGGTCATCGGCACCATCGTGATCGGCCAAGAGGCCGACCCCTAACAATCCGGCGCCCTGGGCATAGGACGCTGAACGATAGACATCGCTGCCCGACCGGTCGATAAGGATGCCGATTCCGAGGAAGCCGGCGCCATGAGTAACGTCGAGGCCGCGGGCGTCATAGTAGTCGTCGCCTTCAAGATCGATCAAGAGGGCGTAGGGCTGACCAAGTCCCCCACCTAAAGCGCCTGCGGTCCGACCTCGATAGACATCGTTCCCACCAATGTCGATTATAGCCGCAAACTCCCCGTTGTACATATTGTCCCCCCGCCCACCGATGACAAAGGCTCCGAATTCGGTTGCCTTGTAGTAGAGAACCTCGCCCTCTACCCCTGGAAAGCGGGCCGGCAGCGGTTCGAGCAGCGAGGATTGATCGGCTACTCCACGCGCGATCAATTGCGCCGTCGGAACGACGATCTTCGACGCCTCGATCATCGCCGGCATGTCGAGTTTGCGGATGATGTCAAGCAGCCGGTCGGTGTCAACTTTGCGTGTCGTATCGACCGTCAGCCCCGCAGTGCGGTGCCAGGCGCCCTTTAGTAACTTTGACACCGAGTCCGGCGCCTCGCTCCAGATTGCCGGAGCCGCCATCATCAGGTCGTGAAGTTCAAGGCTGTCAAGCGCGCCATAGAAGCGTTTACGCAGCGGCTCGGCAGCATTAATTGCAGTCAACCATACGCGAAGCGGATCCGCGAGGTCAAAGACGAGCGTCGGCAGGCGGACAGCCTTGGGCATTGGGCGGCCTTCGAGCGTAACCTTCAATTGACGGTCAATGAAGTCGAGCAGTTCGCGTGGTTTGCGGTGAAAGGAGTCGATCACTGCCGTCGTCGTATCGACATACGGGGGAAGGTCGAGAGGATGTTGCATCAAGCGCTCAACCACATCGAGCCGGAAGGTGTCGTCCTCGACCCACATCTTGTCGAAACCTAACTCTGCCGGATCGAGACGCAGAAGCCGTAGTGCGCTGTCCACCATAGCCCGGTCGAGCGAGTCGAGCATAGGGGGCGCTCCATGTGCGCCCCCTACGATCGCCAGTCCGAGGAATAGCGAAATAGTCAACCGAATGGTCGGTTTGATTTGAGAGATCACGTCGAACTCCTTATGTGGCGGTCGGACGAGAGTCCGACCATTCAGCAACTACCCGTCTCCCACCGGACATGGACGGCCGGAGGGCACAAAAGAAAGATCTACATCGCCTGCATATAGTGTCGTTTATCTCTGACATTCATTATACGACTTCGCCTCAGGTATAACGACAGACCTTGATGGTTGGAGTCATGGCAACGAAGCAATCTGTAGAATTGCACTGCTCGCCGGCCAATGGCGATAGGTAGAACAGTTGCACAAAGTCGCCCTTTTTCACTCTTCACTTCACTTTCTTCGGTCATCCGGGAACAATCTTGCATCACTGGAGTGGAAAGCGTAAATTAAGGCGCTTTCCCGGCACCTGTGGATGAAGGCCTGTTCTGCACCTTGCCTTCTCCAAAATTGCCTGTCCCTAAGATGGACGACTTGTGCGACTTACTGTTCCCTAAAGTAAAGCCTAAAGCCAGCTATGATCGACATTCGGAACCTGACTAAAGTCTATGGCCCCCAACGCGCGGTCGATGATATCTCCTTCAGCGTCAAGCGAGGTGAGATCATCGGCTTCCTCGGCCCCAACGGAGCCGGCAAATCGACCACGATGAAGATCGTCACCTGCTACATGCCGCCTACCGATGGGAGCGTAGCGGTCGATGGACTCGACGTTCAGCAGCACTCGATGGAAGTGCGCCGCAAGATCGGTTACCTGCCGGAACTGAATCCCCTCTACGGCGAGATGAACGTCCTCGACTTCCTACGTTATATATCTGCGCTGCGCGAGATTGCGCCCGATCGTCGGTCGTCACGCATCGGTGAAATGGTGGACCTTTGTGGACTCAGCGAGGTGATCCATAAGGACATCCACGAACTCTCCAAGGGGTACCGTCAGCGGGTAGGATTGGCACAGGCGATGATCCACGACCCGGAACTGCTCATCCTCGACGAGCCGACGATCGGCCTCGATCCCAATCAGGTGGTCGATATTCGCAACCTTATAAAGACCCTGGGCCGGGAAAAGACGGTCGTCCTATCGACCCATATTCTCTCTGAGGTGCAAGCCACCTGCGACCGGGCGGTGATCATCAACCGGGGCAGGATCGTCGCCGACAACTCGATTGCGGAACTGCAGCGCGATCTGATGGGCCGCAAGACGATCATCGTCGAATTGTTGGATGCGACCGGCGAAGCCGGGCCGCGATTCGAGGCAGTCAACGGCGTTGAGGAAGTGCGCGAGGTCTTCCCGGATGGCGCGGCCGGTCGGACGTTCCGGCTCACGGTCCGGGGCGATGTCGATCCGCGCGCCGATCTCTTCAACCTTAGCGTCTCGTCGGGCTGGAAGTTGATCGGGCTCGCGGTCGAATCGCGCAGCCTGGAGGATGTCTTCCACCAGTTGACCAAGGCGGCATAGAGGCCAATTCACCTTACGCTACTGAGAGCAAGGAGGGCACGATGTTCGAGTCACTCATCCACTCGTTGCTCCTCGCACTGCATAATGTCGCGCTGGTGGGTTGCGCGGCAGCCCCGTTCTACAACCTCAATCTGGTCCGTCGGCGGAGCCAGTTTGGCCCGACGCTCGACTACCGATTGGACAAGGTCGTCGAAGAGACGCTGCAGGGGACAGAGCCTTACTGCATCGCCTTCATGACGACTCTCTGGGTAACCGGTATCGCAATGCCGCTGAACCATGTCCTGTTTCACGGCGCGATGAGACCGATGCATGCAGTTGCGCTTGCCGCGCTGATAGTGAAGATCGCGGCAATTCTTGCAATGCTGGTCGTGATGCTGAGAGTGTTGCTGAAGTTCAATCCCCGTTTGCGGGTCATCTTCGCATCATTCTCCCCGGATACAAGACCGGAGAAGGCCGTTGAAGCCGAGTTTTTTGCGGTTCGGGCGAAACGGCGGCAGCACTGTGTAGTCTGCTTCTATCTTTCACTCGTCGTCCTGGTCAGCAGCGCATTTCTCGGCTTCGGCACGGTATGATCACGAGATTGCTCGCCAGAGACGAAGTGATATCCCAGAGTCTATTCGATACCAACAGCAATATGAGCCATCGCAATCTATGAACAACATCCGCACCATTTTCCTGCGGGAACTTAGGGCTTACTTCGACGCGCCGATTGCCTATGTGGTGATCATCGCATTCCTGCTCGTCACGGGGTGGTTCTTTACAACGAACTTCTTCGTGGTCGGGCAGGCCGACATGCGCGTCGTCTTCGGCATCGTTCCCTTCATCTTCCTCTTCTTCACCCCGGCGATAACGATGCGCCTGATCAGCGAGGAGCGCAAGACCGGCACTATGGAACTCCTCGTCACCATGCCGATCAGCGATGTCAGCATCATTGCCGGGAAGTATCTTGCAGCCTTGACGCTACTTACGGCGGCGGTCTTGCCGACGATCATCTACTCGGTCAGCGTCGCCTTCCTGGGCAATATGGACGGCGGCGCGACCGTCGCCGGTTACATAGGGCTGGTCTTGATGGGTGCGGCCTACCTTGCCATCGGCACCTATGGCTCAAGCCTCACCGAGAGTCAGGTGGTGGCGTTCATCGTCAGTTTCTTCCTCGTCTTCGGTTTCTTCCTGCTCGACAAGATCCTCTACATCTTGCCGAACTGGCTCGTGACGCCGGTCGAGTATCTCTCCATCGAGCACCATTTTCAGAACATCCAGCGGGGCGTGGTCGATTCCCGCGACATCGTATACTATCTGACGCTGATCGGCCTGTTTCTTTTCCTTTCAGCACGGTCGCTCGCAGCGCGGAGGTGGAAGTAACTAATGAAAACCAAGCGCACCGACATCTTCGCCGGGCCGACCGTCATCCTGATCATCGCCATACTGGTGATGGTCAACCTCGTTTCGAGCCGCCTATTTGGCCGTCTCGACCTGACCGAAAACAGGGCTTACACCCTTTCGCCGGTTACGAAGCAGATTCTGCGGGAATTGCCCGACAAGCTGACGATCAAAGCCTACTTCACGCGCGACCTGCCGGCTCCATACAACACGACGGCGCGCAACGTAGAAGATCAACTGGCAGAAATGAAGGCCTTTAGCCGGGGCAAACTCCGGTTCGAGGTCCTCGATCCCGCCGACGAGGAGAAACTTAAGGCCGAAGCCGAGAAGTTTCGCCTTGAACCGATTCAGGTCAACGAGATGCGCGCCGACAAGATGGAGTTCAAACTGGCTTATCTCGGTATGGCGTTGATCTATCAGGACAAGCAGGAGGTTATCCCGGCGATTCAGTCACTCGGCAACCTTGAATACGAGATCGTCAGCAAGATCCGTCGTATCACTGCCGCCAGGATTCCGACCGTCGGCTTCCTCGAAGGCCATGGCGAAAAGGCATTGCGCCAGGACATGACCGGTCTGGACCGGGAGATCCGCAAACTCTACAATCTGAAGCCGGTAAGCCTGTCGTCGCGTAGTGACATTCCCGAGGACATCGACCTCCTCTGCATCATCGGACCCTCGGAGGACATTCCAGAGAAGGATCGCTATGCCATAGATCAGTTCCTGATGCGGGGCGGCAAGTTGTTCATCGCGGCCAATCGTGTTGCGACCGACCTGTCGCAAATGAGCGCCGAACGGGGAGCACAGCGCTGGGACGCCTGGACCGAGCACTATGGCTTTAAGATCAACGAAGACCTGGTGATGGACCGGCTCGCGCCGACCCTGCCGTTTCAGACGATGACCCGTTGGGGCCGGCAGATCACCATGGTAAGTTACCCCCTCTTTCCGGAAGTGATTCAGTTCGACCGCGAAAACGCCGCCCTTAAGGCTCTACGGCAGGTTCGATTCTATTTCCCCAGTTCGATCGACACCTCCCCAGCAGTCGGCAAGAGCAATCTTTCTTTAACTACGCTCTTCAGGACCTCGGAGAAGTCTTCGATTCAGTCGATGCCGTTCGATATCAACCCGCTCACCCAGCGCGGTAAGGGCACTTGGGAACACTCCGGCATTCCGCTTGGGGTGTTGATTCAGGGCCGGTTTACAAGTTACTGGGCGGGGAAGGACGCACCGCTCGACAGCGAAGGCAACCCGGTTACGACCGTGCCGGTAACGGCTGAATCGCCTGAAACGCGGATCGTCGTGATCGGCGACGCCAACTTCATTCACGACCAGTATATTGTCCCGGGGCTCGACAACCTGACGATGGCGCTCAACTTGATCGACTGGCTGGCTCAGGACGAGCAACTGATTACCATCCGGTCGCGCGAAGTGACAAGCCGTCCGATCGGCGAAGTCACCGACGCCACGCGCAACACCGTAAAAACCGTCAACCTCGCGATCCCACCCCTGCTGGTGCTCTTCTACGGACTGGCCCGCTGGCGGATGCGCAAAGCGACGCGCAAGCAGTTGATGCAGGGCGCCCGGATCGGCACCGGACGGAAGGAGGCAGCCTGATGAACCGCAATTTGACGATCCTCGCCGGATCGCTCGTCGGCCTCATCGCCATTTACGCGATCCTCTCCATCGACCCGCACCGGATCGAGGAGAAGCCGAAGTTCCTCGCCAACGACACCAGTCAGGTCGATTACGTCAAGATCACTCACAAGGGAGAGACGGTCGTCATTAAACGCGTCGGCGGGCACTGGCGCCTTGCCGAGCCTTACGAGACTCCAGCCAATCCGAGTTATATGAAGACGCTGCTGGAAAAGGCGGCTTCGCTCGAACTGGAAACCGAGATCACCTCGAACCAGGATGCATGGGAAAAGTATGAACTGACCGACTCCCTCGCTTCCTATATCGAGATTGGCAAGTCAGGCGGCAGGATCGACAAGTTCTGGTGCGGCAAGCCTTCTGAGACCTACACCCATACCTACATGCGGCTGGAAGGCAAGCCGGAGGTGCTGCTGGTCAGCGGAACTCCCCGTTCATCGTTCCAGCGACGGCCCAAAGACTGGCGTGACAAGACCGTGCTGGCGCTCGACCGGACGCTGATCAATCGGGTTGTTCTGAAGCATCCCGACGCCACCTACGATATCGACCGCAAGATCTCTTCACCACGGGATGATTCAACGCTCGTGAAAGCCGATACGACCTGGCTCGTTACGCCCCCGAAAGGAGTCTCTTACGCCCCCGAGATCAACGTGATGAACCGGATTCTGAACACGGTGGCGAAGTTGAACTCCATCGACATCCTCGACGCCGGCAAGGACACCGTGCCATCATTTGCGGCGTCGGAATTCGCTGTCGAAGTCTATCTCGAAGGCAATGTGAGGCGCTCGGTCGAATTCGTGCGCAAGCCCGACGACGACACCCGGTTCGTAGGACGCCTCGACGGCGGCGATGACTACTACTATGTGATCTACCAAAGTTCGGTCAAGAACTTGATGAAGCGGGATGACGAACTGCAAGGCGGAGAGAAATACGTAAATCCGCAGGATCCGTCGCAGAAGGAACTACCCACGCAGCGATCGGCCCGGGTGCCACGGGCAACCGGGACCTAATCTGACCCAAGTGAAATGGGGACGCTTCGACAAGCGTCCCCATTTCGTTAAAGGCGCTCTTGAAAAGGCTCTTCCTGTGGCCTAAATTGACAAAGCATGCGCAGGCGCTCGTATGGCGCAGGCGATAAGTTTCATCATAATCAACATCATCGCTTACATCCTTGGATATCAAAAGTTCCATGTCCGGCCTTCCGCCGGCGGTTCATGAACTTATCGACAAACTGGCCGGCTTTCCCGGCATCGGCCGCAAGTCCGCGCTTAGAATGGCGCTATACTTGCTTAGGGCACCGCGTGAAACAGCGCAGGAACTTGCTGACGCAGTCCTTGCGGTAAAGGACCGGATCGCTTTCTGCCGCACCTGCTGGACACTGGCGGAGACGGATCCGTGCCCGATTTGTGCGGATCCGCGGCGGGATCGCGGTCTCATCTGCGTTGTCGAAGAGCCTGGCGATGTGATCGCGTTGGAACGCACCGGTGTCTGGAATGGCCTCTACCATGTGCTGGGGGGAGCGATTTCGCCGCTTGACGGCATTGGACCCGACCAGTTACGGATGGACTCGCTCGAATCGCGTGTTCGCGCCGGAGCCATCCGCGAAGTGATGGTGGCGACCAATCCTACAGCAGAGGGCGAAACGACTGCGCTATACATTGCCCGCCAGTTAAAGTCCTCGGGAGTCGCCGTTACCCGCATCGCCCGCGGGGTGCCGGTCGGATCCGACCTCGAACTCGTCGACGACACAACCCTCGCCCAAGCCTTAAAGGGCCGGGGCGCGATAGGGTGATTTTGAGAGTCCGTAACGATGGTGCGTTATATCAGCCTGCTTATTGCCCTCGCACTTGCCTCCTGCACTTCCCCAACCCTGCCCGATCGTTCAACACCCGACGCCGACAGCATCCGTATCGGACCGAACGGCCCGCTGCCTCTCGGTGGCTGGAAGGTCATCGAACGCAACGGCATTTTCGACAGCGAAGAATACCGCAACACCGTCGGTTGGCCTTACATCTGCATCGAAGACAACCTCTTTCTCGACGCTTTCGCCATCCAGGTCTATCTGAATACCGCTCCGAACGATCCCGCCAAGTCCAACTGGTCGCTTTTCAAGAAGTTCAGAATAAGCGAACGGTTCCTCTATATAGACGATCACCTCAAGTCCTACTGGGGCTGGGCTTATGTCATCTTCATTTACCGGGAACGGGGAGAATGATGTTTGGCGAGCGTCTGAGACTTGCCCGCCAAGATTGAGGTGTATCTGGTCAATTTCTGGCACATTATTGGCTACCAACAATACGATTGATATTGTTGGCGGACTTGAACGACGCGTCCGCCGAACTTCCTTCGTCTTCAATACCGCTCACACCAATGTCCCGCCTGCTCGTAACGATCGACGGCAATGAAGCCGCCGCCTGGGTGGCGCATCACACCAGTGAGGTGATCGCCATTTACCCGATCACGCCGTCGTCCAATATGGGCGAATGGTGCGATCAATGGTCTGCCGAGGGCCGTCGCAATATCTGGGGCATCATTCCAGATGTTATCGAGATGCAGTCCGAGGCGGGCGCCTCGGCTGCCCTGCACGGCGCACTTCAAACCGGAGCCTTGACCACCACCTTCACCGCCGCACAAGGTCTGCTGCTGATGATCCCGACGATGTTCAAAGTCGCCGGTGAACTGACCCCGACCGTCTG
>VGIQ01000112.1 GCA_016867835.1 Calditrichota bacterium
CTGAGTGGACAAAGTGTCTGCTTCGTTCAGCGTCCACCAGAACTGAATCGAGTCGTTATTGGCATTGAAGGGGATCAGTTCGAAGGTCGCTTCCTGACGCGGTTCAAGAGACAGTTCGGGGAGATTCGGCTCAAAGGCTCGTATGACGCCTCGGACCTGAATCGCCCACTGGACGGAGTCGGCCGGCTCCGGATCGACGTTCGGGTCGAAGACCCTGGCTTTCAGGGCATACCCACCGGTCCGGTCGAACGCGTAGGACCGGATTCCGATCCGGTCATCACCTGCCACTTCCTCCCACCTCACCGCCGCACTGTCATAGAGCAGCCACTCAAAACGAAGGTTCTCCCTATCTCCAATGTAAGCGACGGAGTCGAGGGAGAAGTCGATTTCACTATTGCGCTGAACGGTGAGGGATAGGGTGTCGGGGGTATGGGTGATGATGAAGAGATTACGGACATGAATGGTCCAGTTGATGGAGTCGAATTGTCTGCCATCGGTAGCAATGCCAGTCATTTCATAGACACCAAGACTATCAAAGCGATAGGATAAATCCTGTCCTTGCTGTATAGTGTCGCCGTTAATGAGATAATAATACTCGAGCACATCCCCTTGTGCATCCTCTGCTTCAATGTGGAACTCGACAATAGTACCGGGCAATTTATCGAATTCCTGCTCTGCAGGAGTAAACCTGATTATTCGCGGCGCCATTCTCTCGGGGGCATACTTTATTATTATGCCAGCAGTTCCGCGAACGCTGTTACCCCATCCTGCGCTTACTATTCCTCCGTCATCACCCAACAGCGTGGAATAGAGGACATGAACTCCAACCGGACGAGGATTAGGGCTCAATATACGACTCCATACTAAACTTCCGTCTTCATAAAACTGCCAAATTACACCAGACGCATTGCCATTGTCACCCACCATTACGATTCTGTCCCCGTTGCGCGATGCAATTATGCAGCGTCCATAAGCAATTCCCTCATCCTGCACTCGAAGCCATATTTGTTCGCCATCTGCGTCCACGCGGACCACAATCGGACGGACGGAATAGTTGTCATCTGCAAAGGCACTAATGCCACATGCGACATAACCACCGCTCGGGAAAGACGAAAGGGAGAGGAAGGTCTCATTGACCTGACGTTCACCACCACGGGTGTAGGTGCGTGACCAAACTTGCTGCCCTTCAGGGTTGACCTTGAGGAGCCAGCAGCGCCTGTCGAGCGAACCCGCAAACAGGTATCCACCGTCAACCTCTCGTATTGCCGAGAACTGATCCCGACCATTTGAGCCATAATTCCTTGCCCAGATCGTATTACCCTCGCCATCCAACTTGTAAGCCAGCGCATCATAATTATTAACCGAAGTAAATCCTGAAACCAAAAAATCACCGTCCTTCAATTCAATGACAGCATATGCACCTTGGGCTCCACCACCTCCATAATTCCTGTGCCAGAGAAGTTCTCCTTCCGAACTTACCCGAGCCACTGAAATATCGCCTTGATTGGTGCCGTTATCCCAACCGGCTGCCACGAAGTCGCCGTTATCGGTCTCAATGATGCTGTTCAGGAATTGCGCCGATTGCGATCCTTGAAAACGTAGATCGAATCGTTCCTCTCGAGCAGCATTCAGCAATTTGATCCATTGGTGATTAAGTCCATGCCTACCGCATGCCACAAATTCATCATTTGCAGTGATGAAGACATCGCGAAAGCCGCCGCCGTATTGACCGCGATTCTCCGGCTCATAGTCAGGATACGCGACCACCCATTCCATTCCTGGCTGAGCCATCAAAGAGCCTGCTATCGCTAAGCAGGACACGATTTGCAATAAAGCCTTCATGGTGATTTTCCAAAAGACAATCGATAATGGGGTGGAATTGTGTGCTCCCACCCCATCTGGAAGGTCACCTCTCTATTCTGGAGGCGGAAAATAGACGATCCAAGTGAATGAACTCTGCGTGTCAGGTGGTTGGTATGGATTATCGGCAGGACTTACAGGGGTGCAAACATCCGTGATCTCGACCTGCCAATGATCGGCCCAGCCTGCCTGGCGAGTGTAAGCATAGCGTCCTGCCATTTAGCCGGGATCATTGACCATTTCAAACCATTGCCCCCAATTGCCATTCACATGGAATCTGATGCGAAGATTCTTGTTTTCGATGGCAACGTTGAGGGTGTCTTTGAGATACACATCAAACGCTTGCGGATCCGCCCACGCTTCGCCCGGCGCGGCAAAGAGGATGAGGACCGCCAGCAGCACGAGCGCGGCGGTCGCGAGAGTTGAGAAACGAGCCATTTCATGCTCCTTGCGAGAGGGTTGATGTTGAGCCCGGGCTTTGCCGCCCGAGCCGTAGCCCGAGCCGTAGCCCGAGCCGTAGCCCGAGCCGTAGCCTGAAGCAAGGTTATGTAATATACTTTGGACCGGTCTGGATTGTCAAGCCCGGAGGCGCGAATTCGCCAAAATAGTTTGCCCCTTCTTTTTGCTCAGTGCAGAAATATCTTGTCTCTCCCCCCCTGCTGGGATTGAAGGGGGGGATGCTGGATAGTCCCTCATGCCCCCCTGTAGTACCTCCGCTTTGCGGGGGGGCGAGGCAAGATGGTATTGCACCCATCAATATTATGCTGATCATCCCAAGCAGCAGTTGAACGCTCGATCACCCATACTGTTGGCACTTTCTCCTTCCTCACACATCCCTAACATTGCGCTTATACTTTCCTCACCTTGAGTCTGCAAACTGAGGGCGTCGATAAGACAAAACAAGACTCCTCATTCAAAGGAACTCCATTGAGACGATCAAGTAATGTAATCCTGACCCTTGTCGCAGCGTTACTGGGATTCGCCCGGCCGCTTCTCGCCGAGGACGATTCGCCCGCTCGGGTTGAAGAACTGAAAGGCCAGGTCGAGGGTATGAACGAGACGATGCTCGAAATGCAGAGCACCCTGAGCGCTCTCGCCAAGGTCAAAATCTCGGGCTACGTCCAGGCGCAGTTTCGAACCGGTGAGTCGGACGGACAAGCCTCCTTCGCCGGCGGCTCGTTCCCGAATGGCGTCCACTCGCAGTTTATGGTCCGCCGCGGCCGGCTCAAGGTCAACTACGCTGCCGGACTGACTCAATACGTCCTCCAGATGGACGTTACGCAAAACGGCGTCGGCATCAAGGACGCCTACGCCCAGATCACCGACCCCTGGTCGAAAAGCCTTTCGCTGACTGCAGGTGTCTTCGACCGGCCGTTCGGGTTCGAGATATCCTATTCCTCAAGTTCGCGCGAAAGCCCCGAGCGGTCACGGATGTTTCAAACCCTCTTCCCCGGCGAACGGGAGTTAGGTGCCAAGATTGAATACCAGCCGTCAGGCAGTCTCCTGAATGCCAAAGCCGGGCTCTTCAACGGCACTGGACCCACAGCCAACGAGAACGACAACAATAAGGACCTCATCGGCCGGGTCGGCTTCCAGTTGCCATTTTACGACGCCAACGCGGAGATCGATGGCGGTGTATCGTTCTACGGCGGAAAAGTGCGCTACAACTCGAAGTTTGTCTATGCGGTTGCCGGCGACCGGTGGGCGGTCGATTCGACATCACATCCGGTGGGAGATTACTTCGACCGCAATTACCTGGGGCTCGATCTGCAGTCCTATTTCAACGTCCTGCCGGCCGGCGGGTCGTCGGTGCGGTTTGAATTCATTACCGGCCGTCAGCCTTCGACTTCATCGTCGAACAGTGCCTACAGTGTCGCCTTCAATGCCGCATCGACTCCGCTCTACCGGCGCGACGTTAGCGGCTGGTATTTGAACGCGGTGCAGAATATCGGCCGGAGAAACCAAGTGGTCCTGAAGTTCGACGTCTTTGATCCCAACACGAGCGTTGAGGGCAGCGCAATCGGCAAGGCTGGCGCCAACTTTACCCCTGCCGATATCGCCTATACTACCTTCGGTGCAGGCCTGGTGCATCATTGGGACTCGAATGTGAAGTTCATATTCTACTACGACGTCGTCTCAAATGAGACCGTCGATCATGCGACGACCACGGCGAATCTGGTCCCGTTCAAAGAGGATCTGAAGGACAATGTCCTGACCATCCGTATGCAATACCGGTTTTAGGCTGGCTGTCAATCGACAATCGCAGTCCGGTGCGCTGCGCCGCCGCGAGTTATAATCCGGCTGCGGGTTCAATGACCTGTCAGACCGGACAAAAGAACATAACAAGGAACAATACAGTGAAGAAAATATTCCTCGCGCTGGCGTTGCTGGCGCTTCCCATGATCGCCCCGGCGCAAAGAGGCGCAATCACCGTCAAAGGCTCGGATACGATGGTGATTCTGGCCCAGCGCTGGGCTGAGATTTACATGAGCGCGCACCCTGACATAACCATTCAGGTTACCGGCGGCGGCTCAGGCACCGGCCTCTCAGCCTTACAAAACGGCACCACCGACATCGCCAACGCCTCGCGTCCAATCAAGCCGGGCGAGCGCGAGAAACTGAAGCAGCGTTTCAATTCACTCGGCGTCGAAGTGAAAGCCGCGCGCGACGGGCTCTCGGTCTATGTTCACGAGTCGAACCCGGTGCGGGAACTGTCGCTCGATCAAATCAAGTCCATCTACACCGGCGAGATCACCAATTGGAAGACGGTCGGCGGACCCGATGCAAAAATCGTCCTCTATAGCCGCGAAAACAACTCCGGCACCTATGTCTATTTCAAAGACTATGTGCTGCGTGGTTCCGACTATGCCGCAGCCTGCCAAAACCTGCCGGGAACGGCGGCGGTGGTCAACGGCGTAGCCCGCGACCGTAACGGCATCGGATATGGTGGAGCGGCTTATTCCAAGGGCATCCGAAGCATCGGCGTCCGCAAGGAAGCCGGTTCGCCGGCTTACGAGCCAACCGAAGCCAATATCCGCAGCGGCAACTACCCCATCAGCCGGTTTCTCTATATGTATCTCCGCGAGAAGCCAACCGGGGTGATAAAGGACTACATCGACTGGATTATCAGCCCTGCAGGTCAGGAGATCGTAACGTCGGTAGGATATTTCCCGGTCCGGTGAAATAATGAACAAACCGGGTTTGGAAAGCCTTGCCCGCAAGGAACGCTATTGGGCGAACGATATCGCCGGCCTGGTGATTCGCACCGTAGCATTTGCTTCACTGGCGATGATTTTCCTGATATTCTATTTCGTCTTTCGAGAGACTCGCTCGCTCTTAGCCCGAGAGGAGCATATCTCCGCCGAAGCAATGGGCGCGATGGAGTCCTATGGCAACACGGAAGACCTGGAGACCGATCTCCAGGCCTTCCGTGCTTCTGAAGAGAGACCAAAGTCGGACTCCTCCCACCGGTCGATGCTTAGAAATCTTGCCGGCAGGTTCTGGCAGCCGGTCTCGGACGACCCGAAATACGGCCTTATGCCACTTTTCGTAGGAAGTTTCAAGGTTACCCTCATCGCTCTGCTTTTCGGCGGGCCGATAGGCATCTTGGCTGCGCTTTACACTGCTGCTTTCGCGCCGAAATGGTCGAAGGAACTCCTAAAGCCGGCGATTGAGATCCTCGCCGGAATTCCGTCGGTGGTGATTGGATTCTTTGCCCTGACGGTGATGGCGAGCGCTCTGCAGACGATGCTGGGCTACCCGTTCCGGCTAAATGCCTTTGTCGGAGGGCTGGCACTCTCGCTGGCTGTAATTCCGTTGGTTTTCACGATTACCGAGGAGGCTTTGATCGCGGTGCCGAGAGTGCTCACGGATGGCAGTCTGGCGCTCGGCGCGTCGAAATGGCAAACCACGCTCTATGTGGTCTTCCCAGCCGCTACTCCGGCCATTCTGGCGGCGCTGATCCTCGGCTTTGGCCGCGCCTTCGGGGAGACGATGATTGTCCTGATGGCGACCGGCAACGCCGCACTACTCTCGTTGAATCCGGTCGAGCCGGTTCGGACGATGTCGGCGACGATCGGCGCCGAAATGGCTGAGGTCGTCTTCGGCGAAGTCCACTACGGCGTCCTATTCCTGATCGGATCGCTCCTCTTTGTTTTCACTTTTGCCCTTAATGGCGTTGTCGAGTTCTATGTTCGGCGACGGCTCATTAAACGTCTGACGGGTAGGTGACCGTATGCGGCGTAGTATTTGGCTGGGACGACTAGTCTATGGCACAGGACTGCTCGCGGCCGGGTTGGTGGTAGCGACGGTGCTGGTGATTCTGCTCAATATCGCCATCGGCGGGGCGCGGTTGATGACGTGGGAATTTCTCTCCGGAGTCCCCGAAGAGGGGATGACCGCCGGAGGCATCTTCCCGGCAATCTACGGCACCTTTCTGTTGGTCGTCATCATGTCGATTGCCGGGCTGCCGGTCGGAGCCATAACCGCGGTTTATCTGACCGAATATGCGCGGCAGGAGTCATTCATGTCGCGACTCATAAGGTTTGCCGTCAATACCCTTGCCGGTGTGCCTGCGATTGTCTTCGGCCTCTTTGGACTCGGCTTTTTTGTGCAATTCGTCGGGAGCGGTCTCGATCGGGCGACATCGGGCGGAGAGGTTCTTAGGTGGGCTCAACCTAATTTGCTCTGGGCGAGTTTGACGATGGCACTCCTGACTCTGCCGGTAGTCGTCATATCGGTCGAGGAGGCGATCCGCAACGTCCCGCGGGAACTGCGCGAAGCCTCCCTGGCGCTCGGCGCGACGCGCTGGCAGACGATCTACCGGGTAGTGCTTCCACAGTCGCTGTCGGGCATTCTTACGGGAGGCATCTTGGCGGTGAGTCGCGGCGCCGGTGAGGTGGCTCCGATTCTCTTCACCGGCGCAGCCTATTTCCTGCCGCACCTGCCTGATTCGCTCGCAAGCCAATTCATGGAATTAGGCTATCATATTTTTATCATGGCCACCCAGTCTCCCGATGTCGAAGCAACCAAGGGACTCCAATATGCGACGACGCTGGTGCTATTGGCCCTCACCTTTACGCTCAATTTCTCGGCAATTTATATACGCTACCGTATGCGCAGGAATGCAATTAGGTGATTAATATGGGGTGCATCAATTTGTGTCATCCTGAACGCAGTGAAGGAACTCGACTGAACTGCCCGTCTTAAGGACGAGATGCTTCACTAAGTTCAGCATGACATATGCCTCATATTGATACTTTTATCTGCACAAGTAATGAGCAAGGGCGGACAAGAGTTGACTTGGAGGGCGGACATTCTTGTCCGCCCTTGCCTAATAGGAACTCTTCATCAGGGCGGACAGGAATGTCCGCCCTCCAAGAACGGCAACAATAATCTGCACCTCCTAATAAATATTCGAATCACTTTCACAACCATTTGAATTCAGCATCTTCTCCCGACATCCGCATCGAGGCTCGCGATGTGACCGTCCGATATGGCGAAAAGGTCGCACTACACGCCGTTTCGCTCGACATTTTGCGCAACCGGGTAACCGCCTTAATCGGCCCTTCGGGCTGCGGCAAATCGACCTTTCTGCGCTCGCTCAACCGGATGAACGAGATGATCGAGGGCGCGGTTACGACCGGCAAAGTCCTCCTCGACGGATACAATATCTACGCTCCCGGCGTCGATGTCGTCAAATTGCGCAAACGGGTTGGGATGATCTTTCAGAAGTCTAATCCCTTCCCCAAGTCGATCTTCGAAAATGTCGCCTATGGGCCGCGCATCAACGGCGTCTCGAACCGGTCGAAGTTGTTGGCGATTGTCGAGCGGTCGCTCGAGCGCGCCGCGCTCTGGGAGGAAGTAAAGGATGACCTCGACAAGAGTGCACTGTCGTTATCGGGCGGTCAGCAACAGAGGCTCTGCATAGCGCGAGCCTTGGCGGTCGATCCGGAAGTGCTCCTGATGGACGAGCCGGCTTCGGCGCTCGATCCGATAGCGACGGCCCGGATAGAGGAGTTGATTCTGGAACTAAAGGCCGACTATACCATTGTGATCGTTACGCATAATATGCAGCAGGCGGCGCGGATCAGCGACCGGACGGCGTTCTTCTATATGGGCGAGTTGATCGAGTGCGATGAGACCCTGAACATCTTCACCCGGCCGCGCCTGCCCCAGACCGAGGCTTATGTAACAGGCCGGTTCGGGTAGGAGGCTCTGAGCGCGGAATGCTGAATGGGGAATGCTGAATGGGGGAAACTTCTCTTGCGGGGGGAACAGTCGATGCTTGACTTCCCGCGCTACATTGCTTATACTATACCCTTGATGGGCATAACCTACACCGAAGTCACATTGCGCGCCTTCACGAACGGCGCCAACGCCTACACCGACCGATTCCTGGTGGACACCGGAGCGATCGACTGCGTCGCGCCGGCGGGAAGGTTGCGTGAACTCGGCGTCAAGGTCGTCGGCAGGATGGACTATGAACTTGCCGACGGTCGGCAGGTCGCGTTCGATTACGGCCTGGTGCAAATTGAAGTGATGGACCGGATCACTGCCGGCCGGGTCGTGTTCGGCCCCGACGACGCTGAGCCGATCCTCGGCGTTGTGGCAATCGAATCCGCAGTCCTCAAGATCAACCCTGTCACCCAGCAACTCGAAAAACGGCCGGTTAGTCTGTTGAAGGGGCCTCCGCGCGCGCCAAGAGGAATAGCGCTTGACTTCCCGCGCTACATTGCTTATACTATACCCCTGATGGGCACAACCTACACCGACGTCACCCTGCGCGCCTTTACCAACGGCGCCAAGGCTTACACCGACCGGTTCCTGGTGGACACCGGAGCGATCGACTGCGTCGCGCCGGGGGGGGGGAGGCTAAGGGAAGTG
>VGIQ01000113.1 GCA_016867835.1 Calditrichota bacterium
AGTTGATGCGGCCCGAAGGGCATCCAGCCTTCCTTCAACAGTTGTACCTCGGCGCCGCGGGTGTCGTAAAGACGCAATGCCCACCAGCCGGGGCGAGGGAGGGTGTAGTGGAGTTGGAGCGTTGCATTAAAGGGGTTGGGGAAGGCAGAGAGGTGCATCGCGTAGGGCGGGATTCCGATATCGCCGTCGTCAGGGACGGCATCGGGTACGCCGTCAGGGTAGAAGGTGTGGATGACGCTCCAATAGCGCCGACCAAAGAGATAGAGTGGTGCATCATGCCACACCGACACCTTTCCATTTTGATGCCTAAATATTGGGTTTCTTCCGGTATAGCTTGCAACTGTATCTATAGGAAAAACATAACTATCCAACGAATCGCCATTGGTGTCTATTAGTAGCAACGCACTAAATGCTTGAAGTCGCCGGTCATACCATGGCCCTATGGAATCCTCATACACATGATGAATCAGGATTCGGTCTTCATCGAGAAGAATTGATCGAGTATGATTAGACAAAATATGCGGGCGGCGATAGAAGTAGGTTGCAATACTATCCCCTCGAGAATCGGTCATCAATACTTGCAACCGTCCCGGACGAGTTCCAATGATGGCAGATCCGCCATTATTCAGTGGGCACATTTCGTAAATGTAATTTATCAAAAAGTCGTTATTCCATACAAGATTCTTATACGATACGAGTTCTCCTTCAGTGTTGACAAGATATGTATTCGCTGAGAAGTAATAGATTCTTTGCCCTCGAATCTGGATTGTATCAAGGCCTTCTGCAAGATAGAAGAATTGATTGGTATTGACCTTACTTGGGAAAATGCCTCTAAATAACCTAGGCCTATCTTGATCGCCTCTTGCACTGAGAAACAAAATCCATATCATTTCGCCTTCGGACGTAATCCGCCCGGCATACCACAACTCGCGGTTATCGCGAATATCGTAAAGCAACACCATATAATCTCCATTTGGCAGCAATTTGGCATCGCGGACACCCAAGTACTCCGATGACAGATTGAGTTCCCGCATCTGCTCAGGCACAAATCCTGTATCACCGACATGCCAACGGTATAAATAGGGATCGGCATAGCCATGGCCCGGGAGCATTCGATGCACAATGAGATCATGCCATCCATCTCCAATGGGAATCACATATAGCCGACCATCTCCACTATCGTCCGCTGTCGGATCGAATCGAAATTGGCGATAAGGTCTATAATTCGTGTCGCCTAATGTTATCTCTATGCCTTGTATTCCCACATTGAAGCGAGCGAAGCCATTTTCATTATCAATAATAGGCTCAATCAATTCAATGTTAATAGGATGGCTTGAATATGGTTGCATGCCATAGGAACTGAGAGCAACCAATAAGAGAACCAACCCAAAGGATCGAGTGCTCATTCTGTAATCCGAGCATATAGGAGTCGGCAGATGAGGATTCTACCTAATCATGCCGACTCCCTCGATGCTCAACTTTCCTATTTAATCAGAACCAGACGTGACGTCCGACTTCCGACCTCTGGTATGGAAAGCCGAATGAAATACATACCTGCGCTGATGCCACTCGCGCTCCAGGTAGATTCATGTGCTCCTGCAGGCCACCTTCCGCTTGCGATAATGCCGATTCTCTTTCCGGTAATGTCGTATATTGCCAAATCGAGAACCGCTTCACTTGGAAGATAGAATCGGACTGAAATCCGGGAATTGAAAGGATTCGGGAATAGCGATCCAAACCCGAAATCGCTGGGCAGGGCCGGGCTTGTCGGCCGATTCCCCTCTGATTCGAGAAGGTCGTCAAGTGCAGCGAATCCTTCTTGTAACTGATAAACACCAACATCGCGATCAATGGCAGAGTTCAGTTCATCGGCATCGCCGAGCGCGATCCGGGCAGTTACAATTAGTTTCTCATTCTCGATGCTATCCGACAGACACTCCATTCGTTCCCTCCTCGCCTCCAATGCCGACAGGCATTCCCGGTAGCGATCCTCGCTGTGAAGCGTCATTATCGCTTCGCTTTCGGCCGTGAAAATGAGGGCAGGGTCATCGCAGCCGGCGGCGAACTCGGCATAGTAAGCCCTTAGGTCTTCATAGCCCTGCCCCACATATTCAAAGCAGCCATGGAGATAACGAAGCGCAGTATGGCGCCGTCCCCTCATCGATTCGTCCTCGGCAACCGCCTTGATGTAGGGAATTGCTTCACCATATTCCCTTCGATTCATCAATCTCAGCGCGGTCCGAAGATTCTGAACGTTAGCATTATAGTTTTGTGACCAATCACTGTAGTCGATGAGAGCGGGATTGCTGAAGAGTTCATCCTCAATGGACTCGGGGTCATTGGTGCCCCACCAGTTGCCGATAGCAGACCAACCGCCCGCCGTGTAGGAAACGAACTCCACCGCCCACACACTCTCATCGGGCGGTACTATGTTGTTCAAGCCGTCGTCAGCAAGCGGGTCGGAGGTTCCACGCAGTTGAATTTGAGCGGCTGCATTCTGCATAAAGTCAACATTTCCCAAGGATTCGTCCTCCGAGGTCATTACCGGCGAGGAGTTTTCGCAGCGCATTCCAAACTGGCCATTGTTGACGATTCTAGTCTCAAACTCCTCGTCATGAAGTCCAATCCATGGATTCGAATTGTAGAGCCGCAACCCACTGGATGTCGTTTGGGTTCCATCATTATTTCGAGAGATCAAGCCTCGGACTTCAACCTGGTCTTGAGGAGTGTTAGTGGACATCAGCACATTCTCGTAGGTGCAGCCGACAACCTCCACATTCGTCAAAATGACCTTTGAGTCGTAGATGTAGATTCCGGTTCCGCACTCATCTACATAAACGTCAGTCAGTTTGATTGGGTCGCCATCGTCGGAACTTCTGATATCGATACCGGCGAAATTTGAGTAGGTGAGTTCCACCCAAAGGTCTTCCAGAATACTCCCGGCATTGTTATCATTGCCATAGAAGCGAATTCCCTTCCACCCTGCACCGCCCACGCCGTCGTGCGAAAAGAGGATGGTTCCGTTGCTCATACCCCCAACCTCTGGGTTTGTAACAATGGTGCCATTCACCTTGAAACAATACTGACCTTTGGCGATGAAGGAGGAGTTCCCCTCTATCATTAGTTCCGTTCCTGCATCCACGTGAGCAACTGTGAAGTCGCTGAACATATAGTAAACCGCCCATGGCATTACGCCGGTGCCGCTCGAGCCCAACTTCACATAGGATTCGAGCGTCGCGGTCCCGGCTTCGTTGCGGTTGCTGTTTCCGTGGGGCCCGCCGAAGATGCCGCAATCGACGTCCGATGACCCGACATCGAGCCAGTTGGCGTCGTGATTGACGTTCATAAAGGCGTTGATGCCCTCGCCCGTCGGGTTCGACCCTTCCCACAAGAAGTGGAAGTCAAATGGTGAGGCTTCGCTTACAAGCCGCACTACCACCCCGTCAGCACCGTCAGCAATGCAGCCGGAAGTATCACAATTGATCCCACCGTCGTTCTGAAAGGCGTTGAACTCATAGATCGCGGGTGGATCATCGGTCGCGGTGGTGACATCGATCCCGGTGCCGCCATTGTCGCCGAAGATGTTGTAACTCAACTCGAGCATATAAGTCGGATTCTCGGGATCGAAGGTCTGCGGCCAGATATTGTTCCCTTCGCCATCCTGATATGAGTCCGGATCCCAGCCCTCGACACGCAGGCCGTCCCGGTCGTTCGACCAGAGGTTGCAGTTGCGGATGCGAACCTTCAGATTCTCATCTTGCTGCATGCCTTGATAGTCAAGGTCAGCGATGCGGATGCCATCGGTCGCGTTGTCGTAGATGGCGCAGTTGTAAAGGTTGTAGTAAGATCCGCCGGTGTGAGTTGAATTATCGAAGAGAATTCCGGTCCCGGCATTTCTGAATATCTCGTTGATTGATTCTCCGCGTATGGCACCTCTTAGCAGCAAGGCTGGCGCCGTGATGTTCTCATAGCGGTTGCCGCTCATTGTGTAGTATTGACCTTCCCGGCCGAGTTCAGCGCCCGATCCACCCATCGCACTGAACTGGCAATTCGTAACTTCGAAAGTGATCTGGGTGCTGCCTGGATCGGACGAAGTGTTGAGCCCGGTGCCGTAGTGCGAACTGATGGTGCAGGCATCCATCTCCAGCGCAACGTCGTCCCCGGCGATGTAAAGCCCGTCGTTGTCGCTGAGGCGGACTGTGCAGTTGGTGAGGGTTACCGAAGCGTCGCCATCGGTCACAATGAGCGCAGTGGATTTTCCACCGAATTCAAAGATAGTGTTGCCTGCGTCCAGGACGCCTTCGTAAGGCCCGGCCCGCCGGTGCCGGTTAGATCCTGGTTCTGCCCGTCCTCGCCGAAGACGTAGGTCGCAGCCATAGCGCCTCCGGCAGTCAGGCTAAAAAAGAAGAGAGAGAGAGAGAGAGACGACTCCGATCGTGAGGGTGCTCACGATCTGGCGAGAGGACATACGCATAGCCATTTCGAACCTCCTAACTTGATGCATCTCTATGATAGTCGCTCGCCCTATGGGGCGAAGCGGTGGGAGTTTCGATACGGAACAGCAGCGGTCATGGCGGAGTTCAAGAGGGGCAACTCTGCCGTACCAAAAAATATACGGTTCGGAAGACCCTTTGTCAATATCCCTGCGAAACTATTTTTGCGGCTGGCAGGCGGCGCCTTCCCCCTTTACTACTGCACCAGTTCCCGCGTATCGCGGGCGATGACCAGTTCCTCGTTGGTCAAGATCACCATTAGGCGGACGCCCTCGTCCGATATGCAGGTGACTTCCGGCCTGCCTGCAGCCCCCCCCATTATCCCTTTCTCACCTGCCTACTTCCCTCGCCCGCCTCACTCCGAACCATATATTGAAAAGGCACAAAAATGAGTCTGTTGAAGAAGTCCCGGCATCATTCCGGCGCAAGCCGGAATCCAGACTGGATGCTGACTTTCGTCAGCATGATGCGTGCTTAAGGCAAGCCTTGCTCTGGCTTTTGTCAACAGACTCAGAATGATAGTATCAGTGGGACGGACATTCATGTCCGTAATTTGGACCGGCAGGAATGCCGGTCCTACTGATGAGTACCACTATCATTTGCACCCATTACTATGTGCGTCATTTCACATAATCTATAGAACGACTGGAGGACCTTTGCCATAAACACTCCCGGCATCACTTGGAACACATCTTGCTACAATACGATAAGAATATCTGAAATTAGTCGCCTCACGCAAGTCCTCGTTAAGAATGCAACCGAGTGGTCGCATCGCCGGACTTGACGGCGCCTGACGACATCGTTCTTCGCTCATTCTATATTGGAGTCATCATGTCCGACAAACGCGCCGATCTCGCCGGACCCGGCATCGGCAACTACACCGACCTCGAAAGGGTCCTGCCTCGCGACTATGCGTCGCTCCTCGACCGCCGCGAGACCATGCACGCCCTTTACGACCTGAAGGGCTTCATCGAGGAGAATCTCTGCAAGGAACTAAACCTGATGATGGTCCAGGTGCCGCTGATCGTCGATGTCGAAGCGGGTGTCAACGACATGCTCGACCGCGACGGCTCGCGCACCCCCATCCAGTTCCACATCAACAACGACTACAACCAGCATCCGATCGACGCGCAGGTCGTGCAAGCCGCAACCAAGTGGAAGCGCGTCGCGTTGAAGCAGTTCGGCTGCAAGGTCGGCGAAGGCATCTGCACCGATATGCGCGCCGTCCGCAAGGACTACTTCCTCGATCACGACCATTCCTGTTACGTCGACCAGTGGGACTGGGAGCGCGTCATCATCGCAGGTGACCGCAATCTGGAGTTTCTGAAAGGGATCGTCCGCGGCATTTGGAAGGTGTTGAAGGGCTCGGAGGAGTTCATTCTCGGCAAGTATCCGAAACTGAACTCCAGGAAGTATCCCAACCTGCCGGATGAACTGGTCTTCCTCCAGGCCGAGGAGATCCTCGAGATGTTCCCCGACCTGCCCCGCAAACAGCGCGAGACGCAGGTCTTGCAGATGTATCCGGCGGTTTTCATCATCGGCATCGGCTGGCCGCTCGCCGACGGCTACCCGCACGAAATGCGCGCCGCCGACTACGACGACTGGGTCACGCCAACCCGCGAGCAGACGGGCAAGGATACGCACGGCTTAAACGGCGACATCCTGGTCTGGAATCCGGTGACGCACCGTCGTCATGAACTAACCTCGATGGGCATCCGGGTCAACGCCGAAACGTTGAAGATGCAACTCGAGATGGCGCATCAACTCGACTTCCTGAAGACGCCCTACCATCAAGGGATCGTAACCGGCGAACTGCCGCTCTCGATCGGTGGCGGCATCGGCCAGTCGCGCACAATGATGCTGCTCTTGAAGAAGGCGCATCTGGGCGAGGTCTCGGTTACAGTCTGGCCGCAGATTCTGAAGGACATCTGCGCCAAGCACAACATCTACGTGCTCGAATAGTCTTCCTGGGAGCAGAAAACGAGTGAGGGGCAGGTCATTCCAACCTGCCCCTCACTCCGGGCGTCGCTTATCGCTCATAATGTGGCGTCTGTGTCTTCACCTGACGCACCCCGTCGGGTGGAGACACCCGACGGCAAGACACAATACGCACCCCGCCGGGTGGGGACACCCGGCGGCACGACACAACTTGACGCACCCCGCCGGGTGGGGACACCCGACGGCACGACACAATCTGACGCACCCCGTCGGGTGGGGACACCCGACGGCACAAGACAATCTGACGCACCCCGCCGGGTGGGGACACCCGGCGGCACGACATAATGAATGGCGTCCTGGGTGTGCAGGCGCCTCCCATCTGCTTGAATACCCTTTCCCCTTATCCCCCTATCCCCTTTCCACTATCCACTTTCCATTTTCCCCTTCCGCTCATTCCCCCATCACCTCAAGCGCCAGTTCGGTCTTGCCGAAGGGCGGCATGATGTAGGCTCCCCGGGCTCTGTCGGCACAGACCCGCAACGCTTCCCGCGCGATCTCTACGCCGGCGGCAGCTGCCTGATCCTTGTCATCGATGCGCCGGAGGCGGTCGCGAATCGCCTGCGGCACCTGCATCCCCGGCACTTCGTTATGATAGAACTCGGCGTTGCGGTAGGAGACAAGCGGCAGTATCCCTACCAGCACCGGCACATCAGGGCGGTTCAGGCGGTCCAGAAACGCAAAGAAGAGTTCGACATCGAAGACCGGTTGGGTCATGATAAACCGCGCTCCGGCGGCCATTTTGCGATGCAGGCGCTCGATTTCATAGCCCGGATCGGACGCCCCCGGATTGGCTCCGCAGCCGAGGTGAAAGGTCGTTCCGCGCGGAATTGGATTTCCGGCCAGATCGAGCGCGTGATTCAGATTGTCGGCTATCTTCAATAAGCCAATCGCGTCGACATCGAAGACTGCCGTCGCCATCGGATAATCACCCAACTTCGGGGGGTCGCCGGTGATGCAGAGGATGTTGTCGAGGCCGAGCGCTTCGGCGCCGAGGAGGTCCGACTGCATGCCGAGGATGTTCCGGTCGCGGCAGGTGTAGTGCAGGATCGCATCGATGCCGGTTTCGCGCCGGACGATGCTCGCCAGCACCATTGCCGAAAGCCGCGCCGAGGCTCGCGGTCCATCGGGGACGTTGACTGCGGTTACGCCACGCGCCCTCAGGTCCCGCACGCGTTCGACGATCTTCCCGACGACCGGACTGCGCGGCGGGTTGATCTCCACCGACCACACGAACTGCCCGGTTGCGAGCGCTCGAGCCAGCGGGGAGAGGTCTTCATAAGCGACCTTCTCTGCTTCTGCCCGGGGTGCAGCAACCGGAACGACAACCTCCGGAACCTTGACCCGCGCCAGTTCGGGAACGACGGCTCGCAGCGCGGCATCCATTGCCCGGATGTGCGCCGGTGTCGAACCGCAGCAGCCGCCGATGATCCGGACGCCTTCCTGCACCATCCGCTTGGCATACTCGGCGAAATACTCCGGCGTGGCGCGGCAGATGAGCCGTCCTTCGACCCATTCGAGTTCACCGGCGTTCGGCATCAGCGAGACCGGCTTACTCGTTTGTGCAAGCAATTGCCGCGCGGCGTCGAGCAGTTTCGCCGGTCCGAGTGAGCAGTTGAACCCGATGGCATCGACCGGCAGAGCGTTCAAAACCTCCGCCATCTGTTCGATCGTTGCCCCGTAGGCGCTCTGGTCCCAGTCCGCAAGGGTGAACTGCGCCAAAAGGGGGACATCCGCCGACAGCGATCTCACCGCCCGCACTGCCGCCGTGAGTTCGGCCGGATCGATGATCGTCTCGACAGAGATAAGGTCAACTCCGCCGTCGAGCAACCCTTCGGCTTGTTCGCGATAGGCGGCTTCGGCTTCGCCCGCCGTGAGCGTTCCGAGCGGCGCCAAACGCCGTCCAAGCGGCCCTATCGAACCGCAGACATAGCCTTCCCGACCGGAACGTTCAACTGCCGCACGGGCAATAGCCACCCCGGCCCGGTTGATCTCCCGAACCTTCTGGGCAAGGTTGTGGGGAGTCAACTTGAACGTCGCCGCGCCGTAGGTGTTCGTCTCGATGATCGTCGCGCCAGCCTTCAGGTAATCGGCATGCACCGATCCGACCAGATCGGGCTGCGTCAGGTTCAGTTCGTCATAGCAGCGGTTGACATAGACGCCGCGTTGGTAAAGTTCCGTCCCCATGGCTCCATCGACGAGGATGGGGGGGCCGACGAGGCGTTCGCGAACGGTTAGCCAGTCTCTC